>JBCCTE010000089.1:0-8734 GCA_039198915.1 Cyanobacteria bacterium P01_D01_bin.73
ACCTGTCTTAGCACCGAGATGCGAGGCCATGCAGTCATAAATTAAAGCTTAAGCTCAAGAGGTTTCGGGGGTTGCGCTCTGGGGAACATTGCAGCGATCGCCCCACTCCCGTGCACGCAAGGCTTTTAACGATGAATGGATGACCTTTTATTGGCGACAACACCAAAAGTCTCGACAATTTTGTCTTTCAAAACCCTATATTTTTCAAGGCATCGTAAGCTTTATTTCACTTTGCGCGGACTTGTTACATCTGATAACATTCTTAGAGGCAAACACTTTTTTAAAACTGTTGGCATTAATTAAGAATTTATGAAGATAAGTTCGCCTTAGCAATGCCATTCAAAGCTGTCATCGTTTTGCATCTTGCCCGACGCTCATTTATTCAAACTCTGCACCTGCTGACCTAGGGGAATGCGGACGTATCCCATGATCGTCCCGGGCTTCCCGAAGATGACGCAACGTAGCTGAGTGGGCATAGAGGCTTCAATATCGACTTAACTAGCGTTTGTTTCTGCCGCGGTACTGTAGTTTTCTCTGCAACCGTTTCAAAGCAACAAGGCAAATTGCGGTAAAGCGCTTTATATAAAACGTTTTTTAATCTTTTTAGTGGGGTCG
The DNA here is from genome assembly GCA_039198915.1 of Cyanobacteria bacterium P01_D01_bin.73. Classification (GTDB taxonomy): domain Bacteria; phylum Cyanobacteriota; class Cyanobacteriia; order CACIAM-69d; family CACIAM-69d; genus CALGDE01. The sequence continues at coordinate 616 of JBCCTE010000089.1, forward strand.
AAGATAACAATGCAATCTGATAAGTCAAACGGCAAAATTCTTATTGTTGATGATGAACCTGCTCTACGCCTAATTCTCACCACGCGGCTGTCTTTGGCTGGCTATCAGGTTGTTACTGCTGCAGATGGGGAAGAGGCGCTCGAGGTTTTTGCGAAGGAAAATCCCGACTTGCTAGTCCTGGATGTGATGATGCCGAAGATGGATGGCTATGGCGTGTGTCAAGCGCTACGTCAGGAATCCAACGTGCCCATCATCATGCTGACGGCGTTGGGAGATGTGGGCGATCGCATTACAGGATTGCAGTTGGGAGCAGATGATTATCTGGCGAAACCCTTCTCGCCCAAGGAATTGGAAGCACGTATCGCTTGCGTGTTGCGGCGGGTTAAGGATCGTCGCTCCAGCCCTGACTCGGATCGTACGGTAATTCAAGTGGGCACGCTGCGGATTGATACCCGCAAGCGCCAAGTCTTCCGTGAGGATCGCCGCATTCGCCTGACCCATACAGAGTTTAGCCTTCTGGAATTGCTGTTCAATCGCAACGGCGAGGCGGTGCCTCGGGCAGAAATTTTGCAAACTCTGTGGGGCTACGCGCCACGGGTGCAAGCGGACATGCGGGTTGTGGATGTGCATGTTGCGCGATTGCGGTCCAAGCTTGAAGACGATCCCCGCAATCCCGAGGTGATTTTAACGGTGCGCGGTACCGGCTATGCAGCACCTCGCATGGGCGATTTGGCTGATGTGGTTGGAGCCTGAGTTAAGGGGGCTAGAATTTCATGACTTCGTCCGGGCGGGACTACTTGTTCTACATACTTAAGCGATCAGGCTACCTCGCGTGGGTGCAGTAAGACCTAGCTCAGCTTCGGAAATTTAGTGCCATTCCCATAGTGAATCTTGAACTTAATTCGGATTAGTTCGTAGTTGCGGCTGACTAACGAAGCCTGGAGCAGAGGATGTGCTGTGAGCCATAGCGTAGGTTAGGTTAGGGATATCTAACAGCTATGGAGGGAGTTCCCTCTGAAAGGTTATGAGTCCTATTACGCGCTACGCCCTGTGGGGTATTGGACTGATTATGATTCTGGCGATTGTGTATCGCTGCACGTCGCCTGGGGGCTGGGGTGGAGGTGGTGTTTACTATCGGCCCGGCTACCGCGGTGGTAGCTATTACAATTCGCCCGGGGGACGCAGAACCACTGGAGGGAGCTTCAGGGGTGGCGGTCCTGGGGGTGGTAAGTAGGATGGCGTTTAGGGAGATCAGTCGGAAAAACGCGGGCGTTTACGGTGAGTTTTTTGGATGCAGATGAACGGTTGGAGTCGCGATCGCCCCAGCGTTCTCAAGGTTCAGCCGACTTTCCACGGCAGCTAAATCGTAGTCAGCGTAGTGTTGTCTTGCTGGCAGCGGCGGCATCTTCAGCCTGTGGTTTGGCGACGGAACTACTACTGGGTGGGTTGACGAGCTATCTCGTTGGGGATCATGCACTGGCCTACGGTGTGGCAGTGGGTGGCTTCCTAGCGGCAATGGGGGTTGGATCGTATCTAAGCCAGTTTGTGGCGATCGCTCCCGATGAAAATTTCGGTAAAAACTCCAATAAAAGTTCACATCGCAGAAACGCAGAGGAAAAACAGTCTGCATCTCAAGAGTTTGTTCAGACCATAATCCGGGCGTTTTTGCGGGTGGAGCTGGCGATGGCTCCGGCGATCGCTCTGATGCCGTTGGGCTTATTTACGCTGTTTGTGGCGGGGGGCTGGCTGTGGCTGGGGCTGGGATTATCGACGCTGTTTTTAGGAATTTTGGCGGGGATGGAGGTGCCGCTGCTGACGCGGCTGTTGGAGCGGGATTCGTCGGTGAAGGATGCTCTGGCGGGTGTGTTAGCGCTGGATTATGCTGGGGCGCTGGTGGGGGCGATCGCCTTTCCGTTGATTTTGCTGCCGTGGCTAGGAATGTTTCCGGCGGCGGCGTGTTTGGGAGCGATCCCGGCAATTATGGTGGTGGCGATCGCTCGGGCGTTTCGACCGTTGGTGCCGGGGGCAAGGGACTGGGGACGGTTGGGATTATTGATTGCGATGGGGCTGTTGGTGCTGGCTCCACTGACGGTGCCGTTGGGAAATACGCTGGAGAATCGGCTGTATAAGGCGGCGGTGATTTATCGGGAAACCAGCCAGTATCAGCGGATTGTGTTGACCCAAAACGAGGGCGATACGCGGCTGTTTTTGGACGGAGACCTGCAATTTTCAACGGCGGACGAGTATCGATATCATGAGGCGCTGACCTATCCGGTTTTGGGGGCGGTGCGATCGCCTAAGCGGGTGCTGCTGCTGGGGGCGGGGGATGGGCTGGCACTGCGGGAGATTTTGCGCTGGCCGGGCGTAGAGGCGATTACGGTGCTGGAGCTGGATCCGGCGGTGGTGGAATTGGGGCGATCGCATCCGACGCTGGTGCGGGCAAACCGTCGCTCCTTTGATGATCCCCGGGTGAGCGTAGAGTTTGGTGATGCGTTTCAACTGGTGCGCGATTTGCCCAATACTTTCGACGTGGTGATTGCCGATTTTCCTGACCCCGATCGCGATGCCCTGGCAAAGCTCTACTCCGATGGATTTTATCGGATGTTGCGATCGCACCTGGCTCCTGAGGGTGCCATGGTTACCCAGGCGTCGAGTCCGTACTTTGCCCCAAAAGCCTTTGCCTGCGTCGCTGAAACCTTGGCTGCCACTGGATTTAAGACCTATCCCTATCGGGTGGATATTCCCAGCTTTGGTCCCTGGGGATTTGTGCTGGCGACCAACCAGGCGATCGCCCTTAATCAGATTGAGATTCCCATCGAGTCCAAATTCCTGACACCGGAATTACTACCCGCCCTATTTGCCCTGCCGAAGGACGAACAGTGGGAGCCCGGCAGCATTCAGGTTAATCGGCTTAGCCACCCGGTGCTGCCGCAGTATCAGCGCGATCGCCGTTGGCAGGGGTACTAGACCGTTGGAGCAGCCTTAAGCGAAGACGAATCGTAGATAAAGCAACGTAAAACGGCAGAAAAATAGGGAGGCTATGATTAGTGAAGGTATGACGATAAAAAGTGCGACTGTGAAATACGCCTTTAAAACACGCTTTGTAGGGTAATCGTTGGGAGAATAAGCTGATGACATTGCCAGTTATTATCGTTCTCGCGGTGTTGGCGGCGATCGCCATTATTGCGATAACCAGTAGTCAAAATAAATCGTCGGGATCAGGTTCGGGAGGCGGAGGCGATCGCCAGCAATACCCTCCTGATTCCACCGCAATTTTGTTCGATTTGCGCATTGGCGACGTGGTGCAATATTTCGATGAAGATTGGATTGTTGAAGGCAAGATGACCTACAACGATGACGGCTTCGTGTGGATGGAATATTTATTGCAGCTAGGCGATCGCGCGATTTGGCTATCGGTGGAGGAAGACGATTATTTGGAGACCTGCATGCTTGATCCCGTTAAGGATTTGGATATTAGCGGCGAGCCTCCCAAGCAGTTGACCTATCAGGGCAATGAGTACCGTCTGGAGGAAGCCAGCGAAGCTAATATGACCCGCCTGACGTCCACCGGTCAGCGCACGTCCGAGAAATGTAAGTACTACGATTACGAAGGTCCCGACGGCTTGGTGCTTTCCATTGAAGATTGGGGAGGACAGCGGGAAATTAGCGCTGGTAAGTCGGTGCCGCCGCGATCACTCACCATTTTGCCGGGCGATGGGCAAAGCGTTTATCGATAGGACTCATCGGGACTTGTCGACAGGCACTGGCTCATGGCTAACCCAAATCAACCCTCAATTCCTCCTGACCTAATCGCCCCCGAAACGACAGGCGAAATAGACAGTCAAACGGCGAGTCATTGGCTGGTGGATTGCTACGGTTGTCAGGGCGATCGCCTCACCAATGCCGACACATTAGAACAGCTTTTAATTACGGCGGCGGCTGAAGGAAATCTGTCAGTATTGCGATCGCAAAGCCATCAATTTCATCCCCATGGAGCCACCGTATTACTGTTACTGAGCGAGTCCCATTTATCGATTCATACCTGGCCCGAAAAAGGCTATGCGGCGCTGGATTTATTTACCTGTGGTGATCGCTCAAACCCTTCAGCAGCCTGTCAAACGGTGCTAAATTTCCTGCATCCCAGCTATCACCGTGTACAAAAGATTGATCGCTCAATGTCGCCTTTATCTTTACCTACGCCAAAAATCAGTACAATAAACAAACCGGCGTAGGTTTCAACCTGGCTTTTCCTTCGTGGGTTTTCGATATAAACCTCTGTATAAATCAGGGCTGATTTTGGTTAGCTGTAGGATTATCGTTTGCAGTGGATCAAATACAAGCCTTTAGTTCGAAGGCGTATCGCTTAAATCCATGATTGATCCTTCTGTAAATGCTTCGGCAACTCCTCTGGGCACCGTTATTCAAGGTTCCTTGAGTGAAGGGTTGGAAGTTCGGCTAAACGGGGATGTTTCTGTTGAAACAATGCGGGTGGGAAAGTTTTTGGTAGTTCGCGGTCGCCAAACCTACTTTTTCTGCATGTTAACGGACGTGGCTTTGGGAACCGCTAGCGGTCGAATTGCCGTTGATCCTCCCGATCCAAACGATGATTTTATGCGGGAGATCCTGGCAGGCAGCAGCACCTACGGCACCATCGATTTAACGCCGATGCTGATGTATTTGCCAGAGTCAAAAGACGCTGACTCTAATCAAGATTTTCGGAATAGTAACGAAGTCAGAAACGGCAGCAAGAATAGAAGTAAAGCTAATGGCTTAGGCTCTTTCGAAGCAAATACCAATACCACTGTTCAGCTGCTACCAGTCAAAACAATCCCTAGCCATTTCTCCCAGGTTTACGACGCTAGCGAACGAGATTTTCGGATTGTCTTTGGCTGGGAAGACGATCCGTTTCGGAAAAATTTTGCGATCGGAATGCCCATTGATATGGATGTGCCGGTATGTTTAGATCTGGAGCGATTTGTTGAACGAAGCAACGGCGTTTTTGGAAAGTCGGGCACCGGGAAATCATTTTTAACGCGTCTATTATTGGCAGGAGTTATTCGCAAGAAGGTAGCGGTCAATCTGATTTTTGATATGCACTCGGAGTATGGCTGGGAGGCCATGACCGAAGGTAAAAGTGTCAATACCGTCAAAGGTTTACGGCAGCTATTTCCTAGCCTAGTTCAAATCTACACACTGGACTCAGCGTCTACGAAGCGGCGTGGAGTGCGCGATGCCCAGGATCTTTATATTAGCTATGACCAGATTGATGTTGAGGATTTGACACTAGTTAGTTCTGAGTTGAATCTATCAGAAGCCAGCTTAGAAAATGCGATTATTCTACGTAATGAATTTGGTAAATCATGGATTGCTCGACTGTTGAGTATGACCAACGAGGAAATTCAGGATTTCTGTGAAATGAAAATGGGGAGCAAGCCATCAATTATGGCGCTCCAACGTAAGCTAACCCGCCTTGATGAAATTGGCTATATTCGCAATGCTTGTCCCCACAATTACATTGCCCAAATTCAGGAGGATTTAGAGGCGGGGCGGCACGTCATTATTGAGTTTGGATCCCAGTCCAATATGCTGGCCTATATGCTGGCAACTAATATTATTTCCCGGCGTATTCATGGGACTTACGTTCGTAAAGCGGAGAAATTTTTACAGACTAAAAATCCTGTTGATAAGCCACGTCAGTTAATGATTGTGATTGAGGAAGCACATCGGTTTTTGGATCCCCATACGGCGAAGCAGACAATCTTCGGGGTGATTGCGCGGGAGATGCGGAAGTATTTTGTGACGCTGTTGGTGGTGGATCAGCGGCCATCGGGGATCGATAACGAGGTGATGTCCCAGGTGGGAACGCGAATTACGGCGCTACTGAATGACGACAAGGATATCGACGCCATTTTTACCGGGGTGTCTGGCGGGCAAAGTTTGCGATCCGTGTTGGCTAAGTTAGATTCCAAGCAGCAGGCGCTGGTGCTTGGTCATGCGGTTCCAATGCCAGTGGTTGTGCGTACACGTCCTTACGATGAGGCGTTTTACGCGGAGATCGGCGATGTCAACTGGCAGGACTTACCCGACGAGGTTTTGCTGCCAAAGGCTGAGGCGGCTAAGGCCGACTTAGGATTCTAAGGATTAGGCGTGATGCTAGGCTCAGTTTGCCAATAAACCCGACGCTGACCGGGGGCTAGGCGGATGGTTTCCTGACGGGCGATCGCCTCAGCCTGTTTAGGATCAAAATACCGTAGAAAATCTTGCTGCAAATCCTGAACCCGCGTTTCAACGGTGTAGGCTTCCGCTTGGAGTTGCTGCAATCCTTCGTAGCGATTAAGGGTGTAGGGAACCAGCTTTACGAGTCCAATGATTGCTGCCGTACCCGCAATGCCGTTGACCCCAAGCTTGACGCTAAGTTCTAGGGTCTGGGCAACGATAGCCCGCTTCAAGCTGGGTTTTGGCTGAGTCTGGCTTTTCTGAGTGGGCGATCGCCGTGGTAGCGCCGCAGCTTTCTGGAAATGGCGTCGCTTGGGTTGACTTCGATTTGCCTGGGATTTTTTCGCCTGGAACTTTTGCCCGTAAGGTTGCTGCTGCCCACGCAACGGCGCATCGCCACGGCGACGGCGCCTGCGGCGGTTCGAATCAGGAGTTGGTGGGCGAAGTTGGGGCGAAACCATAGAAGGGTGAGCCAGTGGAATATTGACGTGGGCTAGTAGATTCAAGCCGGTTGAAGCTACCCACTTAAAAATTGAATTTCTCTTGGTTAGCTTGGGACACCACCGTGAGGATTTGTGGCAAGCAAGCTAACTTTCCCCAGAGTTCTAACAAATTCAGGACGGACGGCCAACCACTAAGCTGAAATTCATTGCCACATACACAAATACAGGCAATTGGGCACCTCTGAATGTCCAATCAGGACAATTTTCACGTTCTCTTTCCAGGGAATTGTGGAAGGAGGTCACCCAAATAAGCAGTTGCTGAAATAAACAGCGGCTCAAGCCAGCGATCGCTCAATTAAGCAAAGGTGGCTGGTCCAAATGCTTAAAACATCTCGGAACCAGCCACCTGATGTGCTCGATTGCCTGCGGCGGCAACTCAATAAGTTGCTGAATTGCCTAATTCCTAAACTATTTGTAGAGTGCCTTGGATAGGCGAAGAGCCATTGCAGCGGGAACTAGGGCAACTACGAGGGCGATGTAAACTTGGGCGTCTGAAATTTCCATTGGGCAAAAAACTCCTGCTTACGGTTTAGCTATGCTAGCTCTCTCTACTGTGTTCCTTTGCGTTTATTTCTGAAATAGATCTGTTACAAGGCGTAACATAACGATCACCTGCGACAATGATTAGGCGCTAGTGCCTAATTTTGGCCCTGGTTGCGATGGAATGCCGGTAATTAGGTTCAGTCAAATTGATTTGGATTGATTTGGACTGATTTTGATTGTCGGCAAATTGTGATCCCTTTCCCGCTTTTACTTGTCTGCTTTTGGGAGCATTGAATGTTAGACCAGTTCCTCGATTTTTCTCCCAGCTTTGGGGTCGATACGTTCTTCCTGCTGGTGGTGTTGGTGGTGCTGGAGGCGGTGCTATCAGCGGACAATGCCATTGCCCTGGCAGCAATCGCCCGTGGCCTAGAGGATCCCAAGGTACAGCGGCGGGCGTTGGATCTGGGACTGGTAGTGGCGTTTGTCCTGCGGGTGGCGCTGATTTTGTTGGCGACCTGGATTATCCACTTTTGGCAGTTCGAGATAATCGGGGCAGCTTATCTACTGTGGCTGGTGTTTAACTACTTCTCCAGCGACGAAGATGAAGAGGGCAACGGCAGCGGGTTTGAATTTAAAGGACTGTGGCAAGCGGTGCCGACGATCGCCTTTACGGATTTGGCATTTTCCCTTGATAGCGTGACGACGGCGATCGCGATTTCGGATGAGACCTGGCTGGTTTTGGCAGGGGGCACCATCGGCGTAATTACCCTGCGGTTTATGGCGGAGCTGTTTATCCGCTGGCTACAGGAGTTTACCTATCTAGAAACGGCGGGCTACTTGACGGTAGCGCTGGTGGGGGTGCGTCTGACCCTGAGAGCCCTGGGTGAGGCACTTGATGTGGGGCTGTGGGTGCCGCC
>JBCCTE010000090.1:0-8579 GCA_039198915.1 Cyanobacteria bacterium P01_D01_bin.73
CGTATTGGGAAATGCGGGCGATCGCTTCAGCTTGGGGTAAACCGGCGACGGCGGGGGTGGGGTGCAGGGCGGCGACGGCGTCTAGGGGGGAGAGACGGGCGGGAAAGGGGGATGTAATGGGGAGATGGAGGTGTTGGATATTGGCGAGCTTGCGCAATTGAGGTGGGGAGAAGATGTCGATTTTGATACCCAGTTGTTGCAGGCGCTCTTGAATAAATTCGGCAACGAGGTGGTGCTCGTGGCGGTCCTTTTTGCTGTTGAGGAGGCGATCGCCCAGGAGTTTATCGTTGACGGGGGTGGCGCCTCGAGGGGTAGATCCAGCGAGGGCTTCGGTGTGGAGATAGCGCTGGTTGCCTTGGCGGTTAATGTAAGCAAGGCATTCGGGGCTGGCTCCTAAGAAAGTCTGGCCTGTGCCTGTGCTGATGGCGAAGGTGTAGCAGTTGGGGTAGCGCTGGCGGAGTTTGTGGAGCAGGGTGGCGGGGTTGGTGGGGGCGTGCAGGTCGAGGCTGTGGGACAGGACGATTTTGCGCAGGTGTCCAGCTTGGATATCGGCGATCGCCCGACGGACGCTATCCATAAATTCCTGTCCGTCGCCGAGGTGGTGGTCGTCCCAGGGTTGAAAGGGGGTGAGGGAGAGGGGGCGATCGCGGTGCAGGTCGGTGCGTCCCCAGGCTTGGATCTGGTTTAGTTGGGTTTGGTAGCGTTGCCACTGCTGGTCTAGGTCGTCGTGGGGGGCAACGGTACAGTTGAGGATGGCGACGGTGCGGTTATTTTTGCTTGTATTGATCTGCCAGCGGGGTAGGAAGACTGTGGATTCACTGGGGCGATCGAGGAAGGGAAAGCCGCAGAAGAAGTGGGGCTGGGCGAGGGGATCGTTGGGGCGAGTGTGGATTAGGGTGGCGCTATTACGTTGAACCCAGTCGCGGGCTTGTTGGAAGCGATTGGGACCGGTCAAGTTTAGTTTGATGGCGCTATCCATTGCCATCGTTGCGTATTTGCGATCACTTTTTTCCCAATAGAAACTGGTGGTTTCCTGATGTTTTATCTGGGAAAAGATGGCAAGAGGATCGACAGTTGGAATATCGAATGCAATGGTAATTAATTGGGGTCTAAATTGCCGCTTTGCCTGTAATCGCGCGGTTTCTATCGCTTTATACAGGTCTGATTTTGCTGAACCCGGGGGTGTAAGTTGACCTATTGCGCTTAGCATTTAGGGGAAATTTAGTGAAAATTATTCTCAACCATTCCAATTGGGTCCCTATCATTTGATACGGACCAGTTACTATCTTAATGGTTTCGCTAAAGTTTTGTTGCGGGTGACCGATAGCGTTACCTAATGGGGTGGCGATCGCCCGATGAAATTTTAATGGCGACAGGATAAGAGTCAGACGTTATGCCGAGCTCGGTGAACGTTTTTTCGCTTATTTGGCAATTCCCACTAATCGCCGTCAAAGTTGTTCGCTAATTATGGGGCATTTCCCTTGGTGCTGTTCTCGTTAAACTAAGGATCGATCAACGGATTCCAGCCGCCGACCTCCTTCCCATGCCTGTCACTCTCCAGTTCACTCAACTTGACCTTCAACCGGGCGATCGCCTGCGACTCCACACGATTAGCTGGCGTACCTTCGAGGAAATCCTTGCCGAGCTGGGCGACACCCGAAATAGCCGCATCACCTACCAAACCGACATCCTCGAAATCGAGATGCCCACTCCCGAACACGAAGTTGATAAGGAACTGATTAGCGATATCGTTAAAATTTTGCTTGACGAGCTGGAAATCGATTGCGAGTGCTTCGGCTCAACCACTTTCAAACGTCCTGACACCCGCAGCGGTCTTGAGCCGGACCAGTGCTTTTATATTGAAAATCATGGGCAGATGCGCGGTAAATGCCGCCTTGATCTGGATCGCGACCCGCCTCCTGATCTGGCGATCGAGATTGATGTGACCTCCAAAACTCGCCTCGACGCCTATGAACAAATCGGCGATCGCGAACTGTGGATTTACGATCGCGATCGCCTCACCATTTACGTTCTTTCTCCCAACGATTCCCGCTATACCGAAGTATCCCAAAGCCCCACCTTTCCTAATCTGGCGATCGCCTCCCTTGTCGAAACTGCTTTACGCAACAGTCGCACAATTGGTCGGAGTCCGACCCTACGGCAGGTACGTCAGCAAGTGCGCGGCATCCTCGGTTGAGTTGTGGGATCCTGCTACAGGAATTTATCCACACCACTGACCTGCGGAATGTTTAGATGATTGCCGTCGGAGTGGGTGTTGACGGAGTGGCGCGGGATGGAGTGGCGCAGGATGGAGGCGGTGGTGCCGGTGGAGTCGTTGGGGGTGGAGCTGCTGTTGGTGGAGTTGTATGAGGCGGTGAATTTTAGGGAGGAGGGCGATGGGACGGAAGGGGTTGCGATCGCTGAGGGTTAGGAGTTCTGGCGAGGGCTATTGAGGATAATTTCGCAACGTTCCTTAAGATCTTCGGGGGCGTTGAGATTGGTAGTGAGATAGTCCCGCAACCAGTCACAGCCTTTTACTAACAAACTATCCAGGGTTTCCGCGGGCCACAGTTTGGCGGTGTCATCCTCTGACGTGGTGATGATGGTCTGCCCGTCAGGACTAAAACTTGTACTCAAGACAGAAGCTTGATGCCCTGATAGAGTTTGTAATTCATTGCCGATGCGATCCCATACTCTGGCTGTACCGTCAGATGATGCGGTGACAATGGTGCTGCCATCAGGGCTAAAATTCGCATCCAATACGAAGCCGCTATGACCAAGAAGGGTTTCACCCCACGTTAAATCTCCATTAACTACATTTAAAAGTTGTGCGGTGGAACCTGATACTGTGATGATGCTTCTGCCGTCAGGGCTGAACCTTGCACTGAGAACTCCGCCCCTTTTTCCCCTGATCGCCTGTAGTGCCTCACCATTACGATTCCACAATCGAATAGTTCCGTCATCTGAAGCGGTAACGATAGTTTTACCATCAGAACTAAAGTCAGCGCTTCTAACAATATCTTTGTGCCCATCAAGCACTCGTTCTTGACCATTCACAAGGTTCAAGATTCTCGGCTTGGTATTTCCTATAACTATTACAAGTGCCTGACTATCAGGACTAAAATCAACACCTAAAATAACACTGCTCGAAATTTTAAGGGCTTTTCCTTCGAGACTTTCTCGACTCCAAAGCGCAACAAAGCCATCCCATGAGGTTGTCGCTAGAGTTTGGCCATCAGAGCTGAAATCTGCACCGCTTACTGTACTTCTATGGGGAAAAGTAGCCAAAATATTTCCATCTCTATCCCATAACGTTGCTTTTTTCTGTGAAGAAGTGGTGATTATATTTTGACCGTCAGGACTGAATTCGGCTCCGGTTATTCCTTTTTCAATCAAGGTCTGTAGTTCGCTGGCATTTCTACCTCTTTCCCATATCATCGCTGTCTGATCGTCTGAGACAGTGATCATTTGAAGACCATTAGGGCTAAATTCAACTCCTCTAACCCAACTACTATGACCTACTAAAGTCTCTAACTCATTTCCTTTTCGGTCCCATATTTTGATGGTTCCGTCGGACGAAGTCGTTGCGATAACGCCATCTTTGGGATGGAAACTTGCAGACCAGACCCACCCTTTATGTCCTTCAAGGGTTTGCAAAAGTTGCCCAGAAGAGTTCCAAAGCTTAGCTGTCTCATCTAATGAAGTTGTGACTATGTATTTACCGTCTTGGCTAAAGGTGACGCTAGATATAATGCCGTTATGAGCCGGGATAACATCTCTTGGTGGAATGCTGTCTTTGGTATTGCTAGAGCCAACGTCACTCCAGATCACCATCTCTCCTTTCGAGAGGACAGTCACAATAGATGTCCCATCAGGACTGAACTGTATATCTTTAACAGGAATCCCTTGATGCCGCAGTATCTCCAGCGGCTTACCAGACCGATCCCATAAAATTGCTGTCCCATCTGATGAAGCAGTAGCAATTGTTTTGTTATCAGGACTGAATCTTGCACTCACTACGTTCTTTGCATGACCGCTAAGAATTGTTGGTTTCTTGTCAGGGTTAGACAAACTCCAAATCATTGCTTTGTTAGCTGATGCGGTGACAACGAACTTTCCGTCAGGACTAAATTTTGCACTCGACACAGTGCGATCATGTCCTTCCAAAGTTCTTCGTTTTTCTCCAGAAACATCCCAAATTATCGCCGTTTTATCTGACGAAGCAGTCACAATACTACTGCCGTCTGGGCTAATGTCAACGTCAATAATGCTGCCTGAATGTCCTCGTAATTGATTTCGAGCTTGTAACTTAGGCGCGTTTAGCAGTTTATCTAAAGCGTATTCAGCACTCGCGCTTCCTGCACTTTGAGATCTAATAATTGCACTTGCATTCATCGCTCTAATCAAACCGCTCAAAGGATCATTCAGACGCAGCCCACTTATAGCCAGCCGCTCTTGCTTAGCTATCGACCTAGTGTCGTCCAACTCTTGCTTAGCATCTAGAAGCGTGTTTTGAGTCGTATTGACCTGCTGGGTCAACTTCTGAAGAGCGTGCTGGCGGCTTTGTGACAGTAAGATTGCTGTCCGTAAGTTTTGCTGAACTTGCTTAAACCTGCTTTTTTCTTGCCTCAAAAGGCTGCGCTGCTCAATTGCTTGTCGCTCGAATTCTTTCTCTCGCCTTTGAAATTTTTCTTGTGCTCTCTCAGCTTTACTGCTGGTTTCCTCAACCTCTTTCTCAGCTTGGTGCTTCTGGCGTCTTACCCGTAACAGTGACGCTTGTTCTAACTTCAAGTCTTGCTCGCTCTTACTTGCCCTTTCTGCTAGCACTTTCTCCCTATTTTGAGATTGCTGCGCCCTTATCCCTCTCTCTGTGGCCCAAGCTCCCAGTCCTATTGCCATAACCAACCCCAAGGTCGCCGCAACCCCAGAAAACTTAACCCGCCGCTGAGCAGCCTCATTTTCACCGCGCAACCGTTTAGCCTCTTCCTCCTCCGTTTTCTTAAGGATCAACACCGCCTCTAAACTGCGCTCTGCTTCCTCCCGCTTCGCCAATGCTGCTGCTAAGACCTGTTGGAATAGGGGTTGTTCGTTGTCGCGGATAAATTCGGCTAGGTAATCGTGCACTAGCTGGAACTTGGGCTCGGGCTCTCCCGGTAATTCAAAGGCAATACCCGCCCCCACAAACACCTTTAAAATCCACGCCAAATCCTTATCCTGCGCCACCAGGTCATACTCCGCCAGCTCTGACCGTAGCTGCGATCGCCCCTTTGCCGGACGTAACCCCCGCCGCGCATCCCCCACCATCAGCACCAACACATCCCCCGCTAGCTCCACCAACCGGGGACCACAATCCTGCTTCACCTCATTTAAATAATTCCGCACCAGCGCTAGCTTGCCGCCCTTTTCCCGATACTTCGCCAGCGATCGCACCCCCTCCGCCTCCAACTGCGCCCCCACCAACTGCAACTCAATGGGACGCACTTTTGCGGTTTCCCCCTCGCCGATCGCCAAATCGTCAACGATACCCGTCAAGCTAGGGGAATCAATACCAAAATCCACCTGCTCACAGAGACGCTGCATCACCGCGATCGCCCGTTCCCGCGAAAAATCATCCACCAAAAACAACGCCTGGTCGCTCAAGGTGCCATCCCCCGCCGCCCGCGCCAACATGGGCCAATCCAACAAATGGTGCACATAATCCCGCCGGATGGACATCACAATATCCAGCGACGGCACCGCCTTTAAACACCGCCCCAGGAAATTGAACAGCGGCTCGTGGTCCCGGCGATCGCTGCGATGGGTAAAGAAATCCTCAAACTGATCCAGAATCAACACCGGCTTGGCATTGGCTCCCCCCTCTGCCGGAGCCGCCTCATACAGCGCCAGAGCCTTCAACAGCAGCGATTCCTGATCCAAATTGTCAGGATTAGAGGTGAACAGCGTCGTTAGGAGCGTCGGGCGCTTTATTAAGGGAATCAACGCATGACCAAACGCCACCACCAGCTCCTGTCGCCAATCGTTATAACGACGCACTACAACGGGCACCCCCGTCCGCACCAAATTGCCAAACTTCTTCGATGCGATCGCCGGCACCAGCCCCGCCGCCACCAGCGAACTTTTACCCACCCCAGAAAAACCACAAATCACCGTCAGTCGCGTCTCGGTATTTTCCAACCGCAACATCAACGCATCCACATCCTCCTTCCGCCCCGATGCCTTAATCTCATCGGCGATCGCACTCTTCTGCCACAATCCCAGATCCTGTTCCAAGCGCTCCTGACGTACCGCCTTCACCTGTCCCGCCCCAACAAATGCCTTTAGGCGAAACTGCTGTTCAATGGACCGGCGCGATCGCTTGAGTTTAAATGCTTCCTCTAACTCACCGGTCGCGTAATAAAAATCTCGCGCCTGATTCAAAAGCGCCACCGCCAAACGCGATCCCCCCTCGGGAGTCGACTCCATCTCTATGCACGCTGGCTTGATAGTGTTTAGCGCGTCTTCCCGTAACCCTAGCCCCCATAGCGCCCGCGATCGCGACAACATCAACCAAGCCCAGAAGGGGCGATCTCGAATCCACAGGTCTACAAAATCTCCCAGCTCTTCCAATGCCTGCTCAAAATATTGGTTTGATACCTTCCAGTTCTTGTGCTCCAGCGCCACCTTGCCCAAAAATCCATAGCCCCGGGCCAACCGAAATCCATCCGCCAACGCCCCCGACTCGCTAAGCCCCACCAACTCTTCCGCCGCCATCGCCAGCCGTTCCCATTCACTGAGCCGCTGTAACTCCGCCCCTAAATCTGGCAGAAACCGCGCCACCGACGACACATCCCCCGCCTCGCGAAAGGTAGCGATCGCCCAATCCTGCCAATCCAGCGCCACCCGCCAATAGTCAAAATATTTCCCCCGCGCTAATTTGCCCCGCGATCGCCACAGCTCCGCCAGCCAAACCTGGATCACCCCCGCCCGCTGCCACAGCTCAATATCCTCCTCACTGGCCACATCCAGCCACAGCTCCAGCGATCGCCCATAGGCCACCGCCGCCCGCTCCACCAGTCCTGTCTGGGTGGGATCCCGCAGCCACTCCAGCCAATTAGCCCGCCCCTCCAACACCAACACATCCGCCGCTTCTTCCCCAGACAGCTCACCACTTTCCAGCCCATCCTCCCCACCCAACGTACGCACCGCACCCTTCCACTGGGCGATCGGCGTCGGCATCGAACCGCCCCCCAACACCATCCCCACCAACCCATCCACCTGCGATCGCACCCAGCCCAACAAATCCCCGCGATCCAGGTCAAACCCCAGCGACGCCCCGGTGCTCAGGCTCTCCAAATCACTCGCCGCATCCGTAAACACCGCTTCAGCGGCATCATCCAACCACAGCACAATGGGTCGTTTGATGCGATCGCGAAACACCTCCCGCGCCCGATTCGCCGCCCCAAAAATCTGCGTCAACACCTCCCGATCCATCCCCGCCGAAAACCGCACCACCACACAGCCCACCTCGGGGTTCTGCTCCACCGCTTCCGTCACCCGTTCCAAAACCCCAACATTGGCATCCACCCACACCGACACCAACGTCACCGGGCAAATTTCCTCTAACCGCGCCATCACCGCATCCACCAGCGGCTTGTAATTGCAGCGCACCACCATCAGCTTGAACTGCCCCTGCCCCATTTCAATGGCAAAGGATAGGCGTTCTAGCGATCGCGGGTCGGGACTAAATTCCATCGTTTCAATCGTTCTCTGGGACGATCATGGCATAAAAAAATCGATCAAAAGCCCCCCTTACCAAAGGGGGTTGGGGGGATCTTCTGAAACTTGAGACGCCCACTAATCTCTAACCGTGGTTGACCGATGGTAGGGATCCCCCCTCGGTCCCCCTTGGTAAGGGGGGAAGCGGACTAAGCTTGCATTTCCGGCGCTTCCAACAGCAGCGGATTCACCTCAAACCACGACTCATCGTCTTCGATATATTCAAAAACAAATCGACTTTGGATCAGGCGATCGTAATTATCCTCATCGTTCACATCTTGCTCCGCGCTCACCTTTCGCAACAGCGCCCACTCCTCCTCGTTCAGAGCCCGCTTCCGCTTATTTTGCTTTGCCCGAATCACCCGTTCTAAAGACTTCTGGCTAAGGGGCAACCCCATCTCCTCATTCAGCCACTCATTCAATAGCGCCAACAATTCCCGGGGGTGACCTCCACTCACCGCACACAACCGATCCAAACTTTCCGGCTCCGCCACAATCTGCCGAACGTGGGCATCCCAGGTGGCATCGTCCGCCATATCATCAAACTCTGGAAACGCCCGCCGCAACACCAACAGCCGCAACAACCGCATCCCCTCCTCGTGCACCCGCCCATCTCGATATCGCACCGGCACCATGGGCAACACCTCTGGATCGCGCCCCCCGAACACCTGGCTAATTTGGTTGCTGCTATCCACAAACAACAGCCGCAGGGGCATTGTAAACACCATATGGCAGTTGAGCTGGGAGAGCGATCGCCCCCGATCAATAAATAGATACTCCTGCTGGTTGCGCCCGGTGGACATGGCCAGGTTGTCCATTTTTTC
>JBCCTE010000091.1:0-8553 GCA_039198915.1 Cyanobacteria bacterium P01_D01_bin.73
AACGTCACCTCGTAAGCGCCCAAGGACAGCGCATAGGTCGGTTCTAACTTGGACTCAATACCCATCTTGCGCGCCATCTCGATGGTGGGTTCAATGCCCGTATCCAACATCACCTTCAGCGCCACAATATTGGTCGACTGAGTCAACGCCTTAACAACACTCTGCCAGCCGGAAAACTTGCCGCTGAAGTTTTTCGGCTTATAGCCATCCACCTTGTAGGGCGCATCTAGATATTGAGCATAGGGCGATAAACCCGCTGAGATCCCCGCAGCATAGACAACCCCCTTAAACGTAGAGCCAGGCTGTCGTCGTGCCTGGGTTACGCGATTGTATTGGTTGTCAATGAAATCGAGCCCGCCCACCATGGTGCGAATTTCACCGTTGCGCGGGTCCACCGAAACGATCGCCACCTGTTCAAAGCGCTGCCACTTACCCCGCTGCTTCACCGACTTTTCCGCCGCCGCCAGCGCAGCATCCTGCCACTTCGGCAGCAGGGTTGTCTCAACCACCAAACCACCAAACTCGATATCGTCCTTGGAAACGTACTTCGGCAGCTCCTGCAAAACGTAGGACGTGAAATAGGGCGCCCGCACCTCCAAGCGTCTAGGCGGCTGGGGATTTATGGCGAGCTCCTGCGCCTTCGCTTCTTCCGCCTCGCGTGCCGTAATCATGTCCTCTTCCGCCATCACATCCAGAACCAAATTGCGCCGCCGCTTGGCAATGTCAGGGTTTTGAATGGGGGAATAGTCTGTTGGAGCCGGGGGCAAACCCGCCAGGGTCGCCATCTCCGGAAGCGTCAGTTGCGTCACGCCTTTTTGGAAATATACCCATGCCGCATCAGCAACACCGTAGGCTCCTGACCCGAGGTACACCAAATTTAGGTAGTAGTTGAGGATGTCGTCTTTGGACATCTCATCTTCAATTTTGAGCGCCAGCATCGCTTCACGCAGCTTACGAATGGCGCTTTTTTCCTGGTTGAGGAACACCATACGAGCCAGTTGCTGGGTGACGGTGCTGCCGCCTTCCACGACATCACCTTCTCGCAGGTTAACCCCCGCTGCCCGCAGGATACCTTGATTGTCAACGCCATTGTGCTCGTAGAAACGCCGATCCTCAGCGGCTAAAAATGCCTGCATCAGCTTTTCTGGCATCTCCTCCTTGCTGACTTTTTGGCGGGTTGCTGGCCCCTGCTGCTGAAGGATTGAATTGTCGGCGGCGCGGATGGTGCTCGTACCGTCGCGAGAGAAGGAGCGGATCACCTTGGTTTCCGGCAGCTCGTCCACCATTGCCTCAAGGGAAGTCCATCCGCCCCAAGCCAGAATGTTAGTGCTGCTCAGGAAGGCAACGCCTAACCAAAATCCGTAGCGCTTGAAGAACCAGCGTCGCTTGGGCTTTTGGGAGTCAGGGGCGATCGCTGCTTCAGGAGCTGGGCTGGAGGGCGCTTGGGGGGCGCTGGAAGTTTCCATAACGCGGGCTGGGGATTAGGGAGAAGTAGCTGGCAAAAAAGTGAAGCGCTTTTTTAGGGGAATGCTTGTGTCCTTAAACCGCTGTGCCTGAATTAAGGTGCGCTTCAAGACACCAGATCAAGACCTTTCTTCCTGCGTGACTCTTCTGAGGAGAAATGCCTATCTAAACCAGCGGCGTGATTACTTATTACAGGGCGGAATAAGTGGAATACTATCACGCCCTTTTGTCCGCATTGGCACTGCACAGTGCCACTTTTACGACAGGGGTTTTTCTAGCGCGGCAGTTTGGGATGCGAGTAGGGCTTTGACGCCAAGTTCTGCACCGTCTAGAAGCTCATTAAGCTGGGCGCGGGTAAATTGGTTTGCTTCGGCGGTGCCTTGCACTTCGATTAAGTCTAAATTGCCAGTCATCACGACGTTCATATCAACGTCGGCAGCGAAGTCTTCGGGATAGTTGAGATCAACGAAGGCTTGGTTTTCAATTAGCCCGACGGAGATGGCGGCGATCGCCTGCTTAAGGGGTAACGCTTCAATTAATCCCCGATCCTTCAGAGAATTTAGGGCATCCACTAAAGCAACGTAGGAGCCAGTGATCGACGTAGTGCGGGTGCCACCGTCAGCTTGGATCACGTCGGCGTCCACCATCAGCGTAAATTCGCCGAGGGCGTCGAGGTCCACAGCGGCACGGAGGCTGCGACCAATCAGGCGCTGAATTTCCTGGGTGCGACCGGAAAGCTTAAACGTTTCGCGGCGGTTGCGATCGCTAGTTGATCCCGGCAGCATGCGGTACTCCGCCGTCAGCCAACCCTGCCCCGAACCCTTGAGCCAGCGCGGTACCCCTTCCTCCACAGACACGGTGCACAGAACTCTCGTCTCGCCACAGCTTGCCAACACTGACCCGGCTGCGTACTTGGTGTAGCCGCGCTCGAAGGTGACCGGTCGAATATCGTTGGGCTGCCGACCGTCGGGACGTTGCCAGGGCATAGGGAATCCTCTAAAAGATTGGCGTGCAGGGCATAACTTTTGGAATCATAGCGGTTGTCGCACCGGATATTTTTGCACGTTAGTTTCTCCTCAATTTCCCCTACACGTTTCAGCTATGCCCCGCCGTCGAACCAAATCTCCGAAGCCCCGACCCTGCGATCGCTGCGCCGCTCCCAGCCTGGTACGTTACCGTGTCCAGTACGACGATTCCCAGCAGTGGCGGCTGGTGTGCCCCGCCTGTCAACAGGACTGTAGCCGAGATAATCCCCTCTACCGATACGGTGGCACTTGGAAGGCTCGTTAGAAAGGTAACTCTCCAAGGCGTTTTACCTGTTCTGTCGGAACAACTGTTGGGGTTTGATCGACCAATAAAAGTGAATTGCAACAGAGCCGCGCGGAGCAAAGCTGGTTGTGTAAAATGCGCCTGTCAGCGCTTCACTATTGCGATGTCTACGATGACTAGTTATCGAGTACTTTTGGTTAATGACTGTCGCTGCCGTCTGAGTTGCTACCGTTCGCTGAATACCGTTTTCTAACTTTTCCGTTGGCGTATTTCTCTCCTGTTCTGTAGTGATCGCCACGGGTGCTCTATGACTTCCTCCCCCGATCCCAACTCCAAGCCTGAACCGTCAAATCCTGAGCCGTCCAACTCATCGCAGCGGGGGCAATCCTGGTGGCAGCGCAGCCCGCGATGGTTTAAGTACGGGCTGTATGGGACGACCCT
The DNA here is from genome assembly GCA_039198915.1 of Cyanobacteria bacterium P01_D01_bin.73. GTDB lineage: Bacteria > Cyanobacteriota > Cyanobacteriia > CACIAM-69d > CACIAM-69d > CALGDE01. The sequence goes on from JBCCTE010000091.1 coordinate 3,175, forward strand.
GGGGGCGACGGCGGTAATTGCCGGAGGGGTGGGGTTTGGCTGGTATTGGGTGCACTACCAAATGCCGGGGTTTGTGTCGGATATTTTGAGCGATTTGCTGCTGCGACCGGTGGAGGTGGGACCGGTGCAGTCGGTGGGTTTGACGGAAATTAGGCTGGGTAAGTCGGGGGTGTTGCCACGATCGGAGGATCCGGATTCGGCAGAGGCGCAGGAAGTGATCGCTCGCTGGAATTTATGGGAGATTCTGAACCCGGCGAATTTATTTGGCGATCGCATCATTCCGATTCACCTAGAATTTCGCGATGCAACGGTGTACGTCGAGCAGGGTGAAGATGGATCTCTGGTGGATTTGACCCTGGCGGAGGGGGAAGACGAGGGACCGGGACCAGTCGAGATTCAGGTGGCGAGCGTTAAGGCGGTCAATGCCAACGTCAAGGTAATTCCGGCAGCGTTTGATCGTTCGGAAAAGGGATCTGGAGCTGCGTCGAATGAACCGGTTATTCCGTTGCAAATTGTGGGGGCGGAGGCTTGGGCGGGGCTGGAAAATTGGCAGGACGGCGCGCCTCAGCAGATTTTATTCAACACAACGGCGACGCTGGATGTGGCGGGGACTTCGAGTCCGCTGGCGGCGCGGGGGGAATTTCGGGCGGATAAGCAGCGGGTGCGGGCTAGCGCGCGGGGGACGGATTTGCCGCTGGATGCGATCGCCCAGTTAGCGCCGGGGCCGATTTGGGTGCGATCGGGTGTAGCGTCAGGCAATGTGTCGGTGGACTATGCCATCGATGGCGAGTGGCCGACCCTGCAAGGAACGGCGCAGGTTAAGGATTTGTGGGTGGACGGGGAGCTGTTGCCGCGATCGCTGCGGGTGAACGAGGGCGCGTTTCGCTTTGCCGAGCAGGAAGTGGATATTGATACGCTGCGAGTGCGCTACGGCGAGGTGTCGGCGCGGGTTGAGGGCACGGTGGATTTGGCGGATAGTCGGTTGTTGCTGTCGAATCCCCAGGGCAGTGAGGTAGAGACGGCGTTTGATTTGATGGTGAATGCGCCGGATGTTGGGCTGGGGGAGTTGCAGGACACCTTCGGGCTGGAGCTGCCGATCGCCCTGGATGGATTGGTGGCGGCAAAGGCGAATCTGACGGGCACTATTGATAATCCGACGCTGACGGGGCGGGTCAATACCCTGGGACCATTTCAGGTAGATCAGGTTGCTATCGATACCTTCGAAGCCGACTTTTCGGTGCGATCGCAACGGGCAAGCCAGCTCACTGCCGGTGCTGCCGATGGGACAACGGCTCAGGCGGGTGGTGGTTCGGTAAATCGGCGGTTGGATAAGTTGCCGGAGCGGTTGGCGGCGGTGTTTCCCGTGGAGGCAACGCTGGAGGATTTGCGGATTGTCCCGGCAACGGGCGGCGAAATTGTGGGCGATGCGACGGTGCTGCTGCGCGATCGCAACCAGCTAGAGGCGATGGAGATTGCGGATATTCAGGGCAGCTTGGATTTGCGATCGCTCAATCTCAATAATCTGGCAAAGGCCTACGGTGCGCCTACTACGGTGGGGCTAGGTTTGGTGTCGGGACAGCTATCGGCGACGGGGTCTCCAGAGGATTGGCAAACCGATGGACAGCTTTCTGTCCTGGGCGGCACTGTCGATATTGTGGGTAACGGTAGCGATACGAATTTTTCCAGCCGGGTGAATTGGTCGGGCATTGGTGTGCAGCGGTTTGCGTCCTTGCTACCAGAAGAAGTGCGGCGACAGGTGAAGGGCGATCTGGCGGGTCGGGCTCGAATTTCCGGTGAGCTGGGAGCAGAGCCCGCGGTGTCTGCCCAGGTGCGCACGGGCTGGGCGGGTGGCTCGATTTCCGCCGATGGCACCCTACGTGGGGAGCGGTGGCAGGCGATCGCCCAAGTCCAGGGTGCTCAGCTAGCCAGTGTTCTACCTCGTTATGGCGGAATTCTCAGCGCTAACGCCCAAGCTAGCGGCGACCTGTCAGGGGATTTGAACCGCATTCGCGCCACCGTTTCCAGCAGCCTGAATCGTTTTGCTGGCGGCGATGTCAATGCGGCGGTGAATCTGGCGGGCGGTCAGTGGCAGGCGACGGTGAAAACCCAGAATATTCAGCTAGCACGGCTGGCTCCCCAGGGCACCGGGCGATGGACGGGCACGGTGACGGCGGCGGGCCCGGTGGATGCGCTAACGGCGTTGGATTTGACCCCGGTTCGTGCCCAAGTCAACGGTTCGCTGCTGCCGGGAGAGCCGGGCACGCTGTTGACGCGGCCCCAACAGGATTATCTAAACCAGCGCCTGCCGATCGCCGTAGCTGCCCGTTGGGACGGTGCCGGGGTTGCCGTCGACCGAGTGCAGGGACCGGGATTGTCGGCGACAGGGCGAGTGAATGCGGCGTTGGCGGGGGGCAATCTAAACCTGGGTCCGGTGGATTTGACGGTGGATGTGGCGGATGTCGACCTGGAAGTGTTGACTGCCCTGTCGCCGATCGCCCTGCCCGACATTGTCAATCAGCTCCAAGAAGAAAGCACTTTGCTGGCGGGGAATGCGGCATTTCAGGGGCGACTCTACGGACCGCTGGAGGGGATGGGGGTGTCGGGCGATGTGCAGCTGGATGGGCTAGCGGTGATGGATTCGCCCTTTGAGGATTCCTTGACGGGCCGGGTAAGCGGTGGTTTGACTCGCGGGCTGGTGGCGGATTTAAAGGGCGATCGCGATCGCATCTTCGTCACCCTGAATTCCAACTTCCTTCCCAGCAAATTTGAAGTGAACTGGGACGGGGCGATCGCCAGTGGCCGCCTACAATCCTCCGACACGTTGGAGTTTTTCGTTTCGGACTTACCCCTGGAGCGATTCCCGCTGCCCGCATCTCTAACCGCAGGCTTTGGCACGCCCCGTGGTATCGCCACCGCTAAGGGCACCTTTCGACTGAGCGACGGCTATGCCCAGGCGCAGTTTGGCGTGGATAATCCCGGCTTGAAAACGGTGTGGGGCGATCGCGCCGCCGGAAACATCGCCTACAGCGGCTTCAGTGAGAACAAAATCGCCATTTGGGACACTCAACTACGCCAGGGCGATAGCAATTACGGCGTTCGCGCGGATCTCTGGCTGCGGGACGATCCTCGGTTTGAAGGCGAACTGGATGTGGACGACGGGCGGCTGGAGCAGGTGTTGCGGCTGTTGAGGCTGACGGATTTTGAATCGGTGAATGCCTGGGCGACAACCCTGAGACCTCCAATTTCTGGTCGTGCCAGCGATTTGGGTCCGGTGGGCATCAACACCTCGAAGCTCAGCGTCTTGGACCAGCTTTACAAGCTCAACGAAATTCAGGCGCTGCTGGTGCAGGATATCCAGCGAGAGTGTCAAGCGATGCCAGTGCCGCAGTTGACGCAAATTCAGGGGGAGTTTGATGGGGCGATCACCTTTTCTGGAACTGTCGCCACCGGAGCCAACGCCAAATTCGATATCAAGGGCAAAAACTGGCTGTGGCAACCCCAGCAGGAATGCCGCAATCAGCAAATCGCCCTAGAAATTGAACGGGCAACCGTGGCGGGCACTCTCACCGACGGCACGCTGGATTTTGAGCCAGCGGAATTTCAAAACGGCGACACCATTGCTCGTTATGTGGGACTAATTGGTCAGGAGCCCAACGGCAAATTCGAGCTAGAAAACTTCCCTGCCGAACTGCTGCGGCGCGTGCCCCAAATCCGCCAACTCTACGCCGAAGCGCCCCTGCCTCTGCTCTCCGGCACCCTGAATATCGACGCCTCGCTCGCCGGCACCCTGGGCAACCCCAATGCCCGAGGTCAAATCGAACTGCTGGACGGTCGCCTGAACCAACTGCCCGTCCAAAGCGCTACCGGGTCCTTTAACTACAGCGCCGCCCGCCTCAACTTCGGTAGCCGCATTCTGGTCCAGGGCAAAGGCGACGACCCTATTCGCGTCAGCGGTGGCTTGCCCTTGCCCCTGCCAATTTCCACCGTCCAACCCGACAGCGAAAACATCCGCTTCAAGGCATCCGTCACCAACGAGGAGTTTGGGCTAATCAGCCTAATCGTGCCCCAGTTCCAGTGGCTGGGCGGAGAAGGTCGCGCTGATGTGGAAATTGGCGGCACCCTCAGCCAGCCGATCGCCAATGGAGAGCTAACCCTGGACAACGCCGAGGTAGCCATTTCCGAACTGCCGGAACCCCTAACCGGCGTCAGCGGTACCGCGCAACTGGCGGGAGATCGCCTCATCGTCAACAACATCCAGGGCAACCTCACCGAAGGTCAAATCCGCATCGACGGTGCCCTGCCCCTCTTCCCCCTCACCAGCAACGTTGCCCCAATCGACAAACCCATTACCGTCGATTTAGATCAGCTCAACCTCAGTCTGCGGGACCTATACCAGGGAGGCGTTAACGGTCAGGTTGTGGTGAACGGCTCGGCGATCGCCCCCATCATCGGCGGCAATATCGGTTTGGTAAGCGGTCGCGTTATCTTGCCCAGCGACCCAACGGCTTTGGGCGGCGGCGGCGAATCGGCTGCCGGTGGCGATATTCCTGTGAGCTTCGACAATTTGGAAATCAGCCTGGGCAAAGGACTGCAAATTATCCAGCGCCCCGTTCTGAATTTCCTGGCTCGCGGCGGTTTAACTTTGAACGGTCGTCTGGCAGACCTCAAGCCTAAGGGGCGAATCGAAGTGCGCCGGGGACAGGTCAACCTCTTTGCAACCCAATTTTTCCTGGAGCGAGGTGAGCCGCAATTTGTGGAGTTTCGCCCCCGCGATGGCTTGGATCCCTACCTGGAAGTCAAGTTGGTGGCTAACGTTGTGGAATCTAGCAATAACCCTTTCAACACCGACGACACCAACGCTGGCGATACGGAAATTCGCGAGAATTTTGTGGACCGCGCTGGCGTTGGGCAGACGGTGCGAGTTCGCGCCTCCGTTGAGGGTAAAGCCAGCGAAATTCTCAATAACCTAGCCTTGACCAGCCGCCCCGCCCGCAGCGAAGGTCAAATTTTGGCGCTAATCGGCGGTAGCTTAGCCAACAGCGTCGGCGATGAATCTAGCGGCACCGTGGCGATCGCCAACCTCGCTGGAGCCAGCCTCCTTAACACCATCCAAAGCAATATTGCCAACACCCTGGGGCTAACGGACTTCCGGGTCTATCCCACCGTGGTTACCTCGCGCCCAGACAATAACGATGATGACGAAGATGACGACGTGGAAACTAATGTGGGCATCGCCTTAGAGTTGGGCTTTGATATTACGAACCGCCTGTCTGCGTCCGTTGCCCAGGTTTTTTCCGTCGCCGACACCACCACCCGCCTCAACCTGAACTATCGCCTTAATGAAAACACCCTGATTCGTGGCTCCACGGACTTTACCGG
>JBCCTE010000092.1:0-8501 GCA_039198915.1 Cyanobacteria bacterium P01_D01_bin.73
AAAAGCATCAAAAAGCCTTGAACCCATATTCCTTCGCGAATGATCCGATCCCCTGCTAGATTTGATACCCTAGCTAAAATACGAAGATTGGGAGCGAGGATAAGCGTGGACATTCAACTTGGTCGTGGTAAGAAAGCCCGTCGAGCCTATGGAATCGACGAAATAGCATTGGTTCCCGGCCCTCGGACCCTAGACCCGAGCCTCGCCGATACCCGCTGGACCATTGGCGGCATTGAGCGCGAAATCCCCATCATCGCCAGCGCCATGGACGGCGTTGTGGACGTCAAAGCCGCCGCCAAACTCGCCCAGCTAGGCGCCCTGGGCGTCCTGAATCTGGAAGGCATCCAAACCCGCTACGACGATCCCGAACCCATCCTGGACCGCATCACCTCCGTCGGCAAATCAGAATTTGTCACCCTGATGCAGGAGCTGTATTCCGAACCCGTCAAGGAAAGCCTGATTACCAAACGCATCCAGGAGATGAAAGATCTGGGAGGAATCGCCGCTGTTAGCGTAACCCCCGTCGCCGCCGCTCGATATCAAGAAACCCTCAGCAAGTCTGGCGTAGATCTGATCTTTATCCAGGCAACGGTCGTATCCACCGCCCACCTCTCCCCCGACGCCGTTACGCCTCTGGATCTGGCAAAGTTCTGCAAAGAGATGCCCATGCCCGTCGCCTTGGGTAACTGCGTGACTTACGATGTGGCGCTCAACCTAATGAAGGCTGGAGCTGCCGCAGTGCTGGTTGGAATTGGTCCGGGCGCAGCTTGCACCTCTCGCGGTGTCCTCGGCGTTGGCGTCCCTCAGGCAACGGCAGTGTCTGACTGCGCCGCAGCGCGCGATGATTTCTATCGCGAAACTGGAACCTACGTGCCGGTGATTGCGGACGGTGGTCTAGTAACTGGTGGCGATATTTGTAAGTGCATTGCTTCCGGTGGCGACGCGGTGATGATTGGTTCACCCTTTGCCCGCGCTGAAGGGGCTCCTGGACGCGGTTTCCACTGGGGAATGGCGACCCCTAGCCCCGTTTTGCCGCGGGGAACTCGCATTCAGGTGGGAACCACTGGCACCCTAGAACAAATTCTGCTGGGACCGGCCAAGTTAGACGACGGTACTCACAATCTGGTGGGAGCCCTCAAGACCAGTATGGGAACCTTGGGGGCGAAGGATCTTAAGGAGATGCAACAGGTGGATGTGGTGATTGCACCTTCTCTGCTGACGGAGGGCAAGGTTTATCAGAAGGCTCAGCAAATTGGTATGGGTAAGTAGAACCTACCCAGCTGGGTGGGGCGATCGCCTGCATTTTCCTAGGACAATTTCCACCCTTCCCATCAATCCCGCATTTAGTGGCAAGGTGATCTGGTAACAAGGCTTTACTGATCCTGGAGCCCACGACATCTACAGTCTTTGCAATGAGTTACGCTTTGTCGCTCGAGCAAGCACTGTCAAGTTGTCAAGCCCTTTAGCCGATACAATGACAATAGCGGAGACGCATGTTTCCGTTCACTCCTCACACCAAACCGCGCCTGGGCTTGTTCCGGGCGTTTTTTTATACCTAATTTTTGTGCTTACCAACAGCGATCAAAAAGTCGCCTGCCTGGACCTAGTCGACCGCCATTCTCTACCCGACCCTGACGCACAATATCGTGAACAGTGCCAGTGAAAATTTTGGTTCGTGCATTCGCTTCTTTTCGATTTGTAACTAATCAATTCAGTCCATCACTCGCGATTTTCATCCTTCTGGTTAGGGTTATCTATGCCATCGATCTCCTCTTCCGTCATCTGGTAAGGGTTAGTCTTGCGTTCGCGATTGGGAAATAGGTTGATAAACATGCGATTAAGAGTTTGACGGCTGCCAAAGCTCGCACCTTTTAGGGGCTCTGGTAAAAAGCGATCGCCACAGCCAACAAAAACGATGCCAATAATCAAAATAACTGGCGCAAATGTTTTCAAGGACCTCATAACAGCACGTATATCAAAATTCGTTTTCTAACTCGGATTGTAAAGTCTAATCCATACCAAACATTTCCCAAACCAGACAAAATCCTAGACGCAACTAAAGAAAGGCCATCAGCAAAACTCCAATCAAAGCTGAGCCGTCTGGGAGTTCTGCTGAGTTGCAGTACCTTGCTGCGTAATTTGCTGCTTTTGTTTCGCCGCTTGGCGGGTCTGCTGCTCCCGAATCCACAGCAATTCTGACACCGTCACAAACCGGTAGCCCTTTGCCTTAAGCTCCGGCAACAGTTTTGCCAGCGCCTCCACCGTCGCCCATCGAGGACCGCCACCGTCATGCATCAGCACGATCTCCCCCGGTTTCAGCGATCGCAACACCCGCTGTCGAATCGACTCCGCCTGACGATAGCGCCAGTCCAGCGTATCCGTACTCCACATCAGAACTGCATATCCTTTATTACGGGCATAGCTCGCCAGCCCGTTATTCAACACACCGCCGGGGGGACGATAAATCCGCGTTTGAAACCCTGTGTACTTAGCAATCTCTGCCGCCGTATTGTCAATTTCCCGCGCTGCGATCGCGGGGGACGAGTAGGCAAGGCGATGGGTCCAGGTATGATTAGCCACCTCATGTCCGTCCGCCACCATCCGCTTAACCAAATCAGGATAGCGCCGCACCAAATTACCGATCACAAAAAATGTACCCTTGCCACCGTGCTGCTTCAACAGGTTCATTGCCGCCGCCGTCGTTTCTGACCACGGACCGTCATCAAAGGTAAGGGCAATCACCTTGTTGTCAATGGGGACGCCGCCACCGTAAATCACCTTGCCGCGAAACTGCTGTGGAATAATGCCCGACTTGATTCGATAGCGAATATCGATCTGCTCTACCTGCTGCTGGGCTACTGTGACCGGTTGGGTCCATAGCTGCGCGATTGGATCGTTGGGATCAACTTCTGCCGTTTCCGCTGTGGTGGCGATCGCCGTTGACGTGAAAGAGGCTAGAGCCGGCGACTCTGGTTCACCTTCTCGCCCAAAACCGGCTGCCGGAGCCATGGGTGACCCAGCGTCAAAGGAACCAGAAGCTCTGGGCACAGAATCTGAAACCCTTTTCAGGCTAGACGCTGAGGGGAATGGAATAGGGGTCACCGCTAGGGTTGGCGCTTGATTTACTGAAGAGCTCCCCAAAAAGCTGTGGGCGGCGATCGCCCCGGCGCCACCAATGAAGGAGCCCAGCGCAACCATAAGGCCTAACTGCAAGCGCACCCGTCGGTTGGCTCTATAACGACGACGAGTTGGCAGATCATCAGGCTTGGAAATTGAAGAAGACTGGGAAGATGTCACGAGTGATTAATGATGCTGAAATACTAAGAGGAGACTAATAAAGAAGCTTTGAGAGCGACATTAAAAAAGCTTTAGATTAGCAGTTCGAATAGCTGAAGTGCCCAACCGTCAGGGGTCCCTCACAAGAAGTAATACTGACGCGGTACTCTTCGTTATTGATATCTATTGTGGGTCTTTGCGCCAATTTCAGTATCGAAATAAATGACCTAACAAAGCTCGACGGCAAACTTTTTCAGCAGAGCTTTTGCGGTTACTAAGCCTACCTTCGTGGAAAGTAACCTTACTATGAGGAAGCTTCTGAAAGCCAACTCGGTGGGATTCAATCAAATCAACGGCTTGCTTCTTAAAGCTACTTCCATAGCGCTGACTTTTGCAACATTAAAACCCGCGAGATTCCCAGGTCAGCCATAGAAGCAAAAGTTAGTCAAACAATAAACAGCGCTTATTTATGACTAGTTTTGGAGCAAATCTTAGGCATTTAAGTCCCCTTTAACGTTACTAATTTCCTTGTCAGAATACCAGCAGTTTCTGATTCAAGCCTTCTCTGTCGCCAGTTTTTAAATTGCCCTTAGGTATACCGGAATCCTTGTGTCCTTGCTTTTCATACGGACTTTTTCTGCGGGCTTTCTATTGGCTTTGTCCACATACCTGGTGTGTTTGCCTTGTCGTCTTTGTCATTGATTTCAATCTTTGATCTCAATCTCTCTTTAGCTGGCATCTTGCGATCGCACAGCCTCCACAAAGAGCTGAGCAGCAATATCAACTTCGTCGGCGGTATTGAACCGGCCAATGCCAAAGCGCAAATTTGCAAACGGCTGTCGGTCGGGATCACCTAGAGCCTTAAGAACGTGGGATAGCTTTTGAGCTGTGGAGCTACAGGCAGATCCTGACGACAGAGCCACTTTGGAGCGTAGCTGGCGTAGTAGGTCTGCCGCCTTGATCTCCGCGACGCTGACGTTTAAGTTGCCTGCCAGCCGCTGCGTTGTATGCCCATTCAAATAAATTGTGATCCCGGAATTCTCTGACTTGAGCTGATTCCACAGGCGATCGCGCAACGCCTGAATTCGCTGGTTTTCCTCCCCTTGCAGCTTGATTCCCAGTGCCACCGCCTCCGCCAATCCCACAATCAAAGGCACGCACAGAGTTCCTGATCGCCAGCCTCGCTCCTGACCACCCCCGTGGAGCTGCGGCGCGAGGTTAACCCTCGGTCGTCGCCGTACGTACAGCGCCCCAATACCCTTAGGTCCGTAGATTTTGTGGGCCGTTATCGACATCAAATCGATATTCTGCGCGTCCACGTTCAGGGGCACCTTACCGATCGCCTGGGCCGCATCAGTATGGAACAGGACCTGGCGATCGCGACACACCCGTCCAATTTCATCCAGAGGCTGCAACACCCCAATTTCGTTATTAGCCGCCATCACCGACACCAGCACCGTGTCTTCGGCGATCGCCCCCTCAAGCTGCTCCGTATCAATCAGCCCCTGGGGATCCACAGGGAGGTACGTCACCCGCCACCCCAAAGACTCTAAATAGCGACAGGGGTTCAGCACCGCCGTATGTTCCGTCACCACGGTGACAATGTGTCGCCCTTTATCCAGGTAGGCCTCCGCCACCCCTTTGATGGCAAGATTATTCGCCTCCGTTGCCCCGCTGGTGAAAATAATCTCTTCGGCGCTGGCACCAATCGCACTCGCCAAAGCCTCACGGGCTTGATCAACCGCAGACTGGGCAGCCCACCCGTAGGAATGGGTGGAGCTTCCGGAGTTGCCAAACTGCTGAGTGAAGAAAGGAATCATCGCCTCCAATACTCTGGGATCCACTGGAGTCGTAGCGTGGGCATCCAAGTAAATTGGATTCCGGCGATCGCTTGGCAGCAACAGTGGCGGCTCAATACTTGGAGAGCTAGACGGCAAGATACCCATGATGGTCCGTTTTAAGATGGCTTATTGCGGTGAAGATTCTGAAAGGCTTCAAAAACACTATTTCAAGGATAGGTAAAGAAAAAGAAACAATCTGGAGAGTCCAACGGAAATCGTTGCCGCCTCTGGAATCTGACCCTATCCTGAAAAAGAGCCATAAATCGCCCCCATCTAAAGAATTTCAAATTTTGCCACTACCATGATGACTTTGCCTAACTGCGGCAAGGTAGTCGAACGGAAGCCGTCAAATGTCATCTTAAGTGGCGGCTTACATAAGCATTTACAGGCTTTAGGAACCAGTTAAATCCTAAATATTATGGGATTGCACCAGGGAACAACTCGCTTCATTAAACGCCTGCCTTTGCGGGTGGTGTCCATTGTGCCGTTTATTGTTCAAATTGTTGGTGCAGTCAGTATCGTTGGCTATTTATCGTTCACGAATAGCCAAAGCACAGTAAGGGATTTGAGCGATCGCCTCAGCAGGAAAGTTGGTACCCAAATTGATCAGCGCTTAGAAAACTATTTATCTTTGCCCCATTTAATGCAGCGTAGCATCGCTGAAGATATCAACAGTGGCAATTTATCTTTGGACAATTTTGATGGATTGCAGCAACGATTCTGGGCTGATGTGAATCTATTGCCAACGGTAGATTACCTGTATATCGGTACAGAATCTGGCAATTTTCTGGGGGTGCAAACCTATCCTGATGGGCGTACCGCACTAAAGTTTAGAACGGAAGAAACAGCCCCTGAGCGGGAAATTTATGAGCTGGATAAGTCCGGCGAACGTAAGGATTTTCTGAAGTCTAAGGAGTATGACCCTCGCAAACGCCCCTGGTATTCTGGTGCCCAGGATTTAGGCGAGCAAACATGGAGTCCGATTTACCACTCTGCTGATTTGGGCGCGCTGCAAATTACGCCAACAACCCCACTTTATGACGATGAGGATCAGTTCTTAGGCGTTCTAGGAACCAATCTAATTCTGTCAGAAATTAACAAGTACCTAGGCGAATTAGAAATTGGCAAGTCCGGTAAGGCTTTCATCCTTGAACGTGATGGAAATATTGTTGCCAGCTCAACGGAAGAATTGCCTTTTATTGATAAGGGAGGCGATGAAGAACCAGAGCGTCTCGGAATCGCGCAGAGTCAAGATGAGGATTTGAAAGCCGCGATCGCCAGGCTTCCGGTAGCAAAAGCCAACTCCACGCAAGGAAGTGCGGATGGAGAAAATGGGAATGGAAGTGCAGGCAATACCGACAAAAATACCGAAAAGAAAAGCCCTGAAGCTGCCCTTCGCGATTTGTCAGGACCAACGCTATTACCGTTGGAAGTAGATGGTCGAAAGCTTCGAGTGTGGATGGCTCCTCTGTCCCAGGTGAAAGGTCTTGACTGGGTAGTCGTAGTCGTCATCCCTGAAACGGACTTTATGATGGCGATCGAACAAAATAATCAGGTCACTATTATCTTGTCCTTCGTCGCTGTTCTATTGGCGATCGGTGCAGGTTGGCAGACGTCCCGCTGGGTTACGGAACCTATTGCGCAATTAAATGAGTCGGCAAAGCGGCTATCAGATGGTAACTGGGATGAGGCGATCAATTTAGACAGAGAAGATGAGGTTGGGGAATTGGCTCATTCCTTCAACACCATGGCTACGCAATTGCGCCAATCCTTCCAAAGTCTAGAGCGGCAAAATGAAGAATTAAAGCAATTAGATAAACTCAAAGATGAGTTTTTAGCAAATACATCCCACGAGCTAAGAACGCCCTTAAATGGAATTATTGGCATCACTGAATTTATGTTGGAGGGCTCGACGGGGCACCTTGAGGAAGTTCAAGAACGTAATCTTTGGATTGTGGCTCGAAGTGCTCGAAGGCTGGCAAATTTAGTTAATGATATCCTTGACTTTTCTAAGCTTAATCACAAAACAATTCAGCTTAATTGCAAGGCAATTAATGTAGCGGCGATCGCCGACATCGTAATTGAAGTTAGTCAAGTTCTAATTGGGGCGCGAGACTTAACCGTTGAAAATAAGGTGCCCCTAGATCTTCCGGCAATCTGGGCAGACGAGTCACGGCTACAGCAGATTTTTTACAACCTAGTTGGTAACGGCGTCAAGTTCACTGAACAGGGTCAGGTAACCGTTGCAGCTCGGTTTATTCCCATTGAGGACATCACAGATCAAGAAGATGAATCCCGCGGTATAGACGCCAGTTACTGCCAGGAAATCGATGAGGACGAAACCACTGTTATTGGAGCCATCCAAGTCGATATCGTTGATACCGGAATCGGTATTTCTGAGACACAAAAAGATCGGATTTTTGAAGCATTCGAACAGGGAGATGGTTCAGCTGCCCGACAATTCGGTGGTACTGGATTGGGATTAGCAGTAACGAAGCAGTTGATCAATCTCCATGGCGGAAATATTTGGGTTCAATCCACTTTGAAAGTGGGCTCCTGCTTCTCTTTCACGCTGCCAGCAGTGCAAAAGCAGGCATCCCCTGAAAGCATGCATCCGGAGAAGAGCTTGACTCGTCGAATCAATCCCCCTGCCGCTGAGTCAAAGGCTCTCTTCTTTGGCGAAAGCTCCAACGAGACTGAAGAATCTGATGATTCAACGCAAGACAATTCACAGGAAGTTGAAGTCGAAAGTCCAGAAGTAAGTGTGCAAGCCGGTGAGGAAATTAGGATCCTGGTGGTTGATGATGAGCCGGTCAACTTACAGGTTTTGGAAAATCACCTTGCCTTCAATGGATATCAGGTTACTCTGGCGACAAGTGGTGATGAAGCCTTAGAGAAGATTACAGCTGCTGAGGGAGGTTTTGACTTAGTTCTGCTGGATGTAATGATGCCTAAGCTATCTGGCTACGATGCATGTAAGCAGCTGAGGGAACGTTTTGGACCACAAGAGTTGCCGATTGTAATGTTAACGGCGAAGAGCCAGTTATCTGATCTAATTGCAGCTTTCCAGTGCGGTGCCAGTGACTATTTAACCAAGCCTTTCATCAAGGATGAACTGTTAGCTCGAATTAAAACCCATGTGCGGCTAGCCAGAATTAATACTTCTTATCAGCGCTTTGTTCCTGATGAGTATCTCAAGTTTTTAAATCGAGAAAGTATTACTGAAGTGAAGCTAGGAGATCATGTTAGTCGGGAAATGGCGGTGATGTTTTCTGATATCCGCTCCTTTACGCCGCGAGCTGAGTTGATGACACCCGACGAAAGCTTCCGATTTATTAATGATTACCTGGGGCGGGTTAGTCCAGAAATTCGTCGCAATCAGGG
>JBCCTE010000093.1:0-8401 GCA_039198915.1 Cyanobacteria bacterium P01_D01_bin.73
GTAACTCAGCTGGATAGAGTAGCGGACTTCTAATCCGTTTGTCGTGGGTTCGAGTCCCACCTCGCCCGCTTTCTAGTTTTCAAGGATCTCAAGGCTCCAATCCCAGGGATCCTACAAGAGCGTTGCGTCAATCAGAACGCGGGCCGCCCTACGCTAGAGGGATCGCATAGTCTTTGATATGAAATGTCAGAGATCAGATCTCGTTCAACTGTTAGGTAGTAATTTCAAGATTATTTAAATTGATCGCCTCCGCAATAAACTGCCGAATATTGCGGGCGATCGCCATAGCAACCTTAGACTTTTGTCTTGTAAAGCGCTTAAATTAAGGCAACTGGTGCCAGAAGAACAAGCCCAGCCGAATTAAATTGACCCCGATAAATGCGCATAGAGCAATAAATATTAAAACGTTGACCGCTTGCATTAGCTTTTTCATTGCCGCTTTGGAAGCTTAATTCCTGAGAAATTGAGTTTAGTTTGGGCGTTTTTAGACTTCAATGCCCTCAGAAATGGTACAAAATCCTGTGGCACAACTGGTAGCAAATAACAGCGGCGAGTGAAAGGGCGAACGAATGGGGCGATCGCCTCTAACCCGGAAATCGCTCGGCAAGATCTGAACGTCTTAACGGTAGATACTCAAAGGATCAATTCCCTTCTCGGCAAGTGAAAACATCCTGAGAGTAGATTCTTGAAAATAAATCCAGCTTGACGATAGAACATGCCCTTGAGACATTCTCAAGAATGTTTCAAGCACGCTACCTCAAGAACGAACTAGCACGCCCATCTGAGCATAAAATCCCGACAGCAGAGAACCCAAGAGCAGCAATGACCAAATTTATATTTGTGACCGGTGGCGTTGTATCCAGCATTGGTAAGGGCATTGTTGCTGCCAGCTTGGGGCGTTTGCTTAAGTCGCGAGACTACTCCGTATCGATTCTGAAGCTAGACCCCTACATCAACGTCGATCCCGGTACCATGAGCCCCTTCCAGCACGGGGAAGTGTTTGTAACCGGCGACGGGGCTGAAACGGACTTGGACCTGGGACACTACGAACGCTTTACCGACACTGATATGTCACGGCTGAATAGCGTGACGACCGGCTTGATTTACCAGGCGGTAATTAACAAGGAACGGCGCGGTGATTATCAGGGGGGGACGGTGCAGGTGATTCCCCATATCACCGCTGAAATTCGATCGCGGATTCACCGGGTGGCGAAGAATACCAACTCCGACGTGGTGATTGCGGAAATTGGCGGCACCGTTGGTGATATTGAATCTTTGCCGTTTTTGGAAGCAATTCGCCAGTTTCGTAAGGATGTGGCGCGAGGGGATGTGCTGTATCTGCACGTCACTCTGATTCCTTGGATTTCGGCGGCGGGGGAGATGAAAACCAAGCCGACTCAGCACTCGGTGAAGGAGCTGCGATCCATCGGTATTCAGCCGGACATCCTGGTGTGTCGTTGTGCTCGACCGTTTCCGCCCCAGCAGCGGACAAAGCTATCGGAATTTTGCGATGTGCCAGAGCAGTCGGTGATTGCCAACGGCGATGCCAAGAGCATTTACGAGGTGCCGCTGATGCTGGAGAAGGAGGGGCTAGCGGAGCAAACCCTTTCGCTCCTCGGGATGGAGCAGCGATCGCCGGATTTGGCAGGCTGGAAGCGGCTGGTGGATCGACTGTATCAGCCCAAGCAGCAGGTGGAGGTGGCGATCGTTGGTAAGTATGTCAGCCTGACCGATGCCTATCTATCGGTGGCAGAGGCGCTACGCCATGCATCGATTGAAACCGAAAGCGACTTAAAGGTGCGGTGGATTAGCTCTGAGGATATTGAGCGGGACGGAGCGGCGCACTATCTCTCCGATGTGTCGGGGATCGTGGTGCCGGGGGGCTTCGGGACACGCGGCGTCGATGGCAAAATTCAGGCGGTTCGCTATGCGCGCGAGAATAATATCCCGTTCCTGGGGCTATGCTTGGGGATGCAGTGCGCCAGTATTGAGTGGGCACGCTATGTGGCGAAGTTGGAAGATGCCAACAGCGCAGAGTTTGATCCAGGCTGCCAGAATCCGATTATTGCGCTGCTGCCGGAACAGGAGGATGTGGTGGACTTGGGCGGCACAATGCGGCTAGGGCTCTATCCCTGTCGCGTTGAGGAAGGGTCGTTAGCCCATCGGCTTTACGGTCGGGAGGTCGTCTACGAGCGCCATCGCCACCGTTACGAGTTCAACAACAGCTACCGTGCACAGCTTACGGATACGGGCTATCGTCTGAGCGGCACATCCCTTGATGGGCGATTAGTGGAAATTATTGAGATGCCGGAGCACCCATTTTTCCTTGCGACACAGTTTCATCCAGAGTTCCAGTCTCGCCCCAGCACGCCCCACCCGTTGTTCGTTGGATTCCTTGAGGCAGCCCTGGAGCGTAGGGCGCTCCAACCATTAGGGAGCAGTAAGCCGGAGCCTGCAAGCTCCGAGAGTAATGGAAACGGCAGTAATGGCGGTGTTGAAAGAAACGGTGCTGAGATGCCGGTTACTGGGATGACGGTTGGTGAGGCGATCGCCCAACCAGTCGGCAGTGGGGAAGAACAGAGCCAAAATCAGACCCAAAGCTTGGGACAAAGCATCGATCCCGGAGATGACCATAACCTCTCTGCCTTCGCCGACGCCAGCGGCAGCGACATTATGGGCTAGCTCTTTTACGAGTCCTTTGAAGATACAAGTCTGAAAGAGTTTGAAAAAATAAAAGGCGCTAGGGGTTCAGTCCCTAACGCCTTTTGAGTTTGAAATTAAGCCTACGGCAAAAAATCTACGATAGCCTTTAAACAACGGCTAATCCCTAGCGACCTAGCGACGCCCCATGCCTTGCGCCATATCCTTGAACATATCGAGGCTGGGACCGGGGCGACGACGGTTGCCATTGGGGGTGGGCATCAAGTTTTCGGGGGCGAATAGAACCGCAGGTTGAGGAGGCGCGGGCGGTGCGACGGGTTCCTCTACTACCACCTCAGCTTCAGGCTTGGCCCTCTTGTCAACTTTTTTCTTGGCGTCCTTCTTTTTAGCCTTCTTCTTCGCAACTTTCTTCGCAGCCTTTTTGGCGGCAGGCTTTTTCTTTTCGGCTTTTGCGTCTTCAGATACTGGTTCGGGGGCTGCTTCTGCGGGAGTTGCGCCTTCAGCCGCTTCAGCAGAATTACCCTCTGCGTCGTCGAATTCTACGAAGTACTTACCCTGTTTGCCGTCTTCCTTTTTGCCACCGAGTAGATTTTTTAGGGGGCCAATCATGGTCTGGGGTTTCTCCTCAAAAAGTCTACGAGTTGTTGTGAAAATTATGGGTGCAAGCAATTGCGCTTATGAATTTTAACGGATGCTTTCGTTACAGATACCGTCCGTGGACATTTCGCAATATGTGGGGTGAATCTATTGGAGCAGCGCTCTTTCCACCCATGGGGAGCAAAGGGGAAGCCAAAACAAAATGGCACAATGGTAGGTGAATGATGCCGTGAACTTAGATTCATGTCAATTTAGGGATCCCTAAATTTTGGGTAGAGTTTCTGCGGTTTATTGGTTTTTTGTGGCTAGTTTTTCTAAGCGTTTTTGAGATTAGGCTGATGGGCGATCGCATCGAGCAGTTTCTATTGTCGATTTCGCCGATGGGATCGGGCGATCGCCCAGACGAGAAGTTTTTGATCCGTACGGAGAAGGTCCCGAAGGGTGCGCCTCTGGGGCAGGAAGAGGTGGTTTGGCCGCTGGATCATTGGATTGATCAGGCGCAGTTGCTGTCGGGGGATCCACTGGTGGCGATGTTAAATCCCCAGGACGCGGCGACTCAGACTCCATCAGCGTTCGGCAGTTTGCTGTACGACCAGGTTTTTCAAAAGAGCATCCGCGATAGCTGGCTGGTATCCCAGGGAGTTGCCCAGAACCAGAAGCAAGTGCTGCAATTGCGGCTGGGGCTGAAGGGCGATCGCCTGCCTCGGCTACCGTGGGAATCTCTCTCGGGGGACGGGCGCACCCTGACGACGGGCACGGAAGTTACCTTTTCTCGATATCGCCTCAAGTTCGGACACCAGTCGTCAGCGCGCGATGGCATCGATCAGTTGCGATTCCATCAACGGCTGCGGATTTTGATGGCGGTGTCGGAGCCGGATGATCGCGATCGCTTGGAGCTATCCAAGGAGGTAGACCAGCTTAAGGGAGAGTTGGCGAAGCTACAGGAGTCGGATCAGCCGTTGGACATTACCATCGACGTGCTGGAGCAACCCGATCGCGGACGTTTAACCCAGGCGCTGGAGCAGGGAAAGTACCAAATTTTCCACTACGCCGGTCACAGCAGCTCCGGTCCCGACGGTGGAAACTTGCATCTGGTGAACAGCCGCACCGGGTTGACGGAACGGCTTAGCGGTCAGGATCTCGCCGGTTTGCTGGTGAATAATGGCGTGCTGCTGGCATTTTTCAATTCCTGCCAGGGTAGCTATACCGCGGCAGGAGCCCCATCGACGGCTTTGCTAGCGAAAGACAAAGCGGTAATTGATAATTTGGCGGCGGCGCTGGTGGAGCGGGGGGTGCCGGGGGTTTTGGCCATGAGCGAAAACATTCCCGACGAGGTGGCGCTGACGCTGATGCAGTTGTTCTATCGCAATCTACGCCCGGATTATTCCGTGGATTTAAGCCTAAGCCGAGTACGCCAGGGACTGGTGTCCGCCTACGGTTCCAATCGCTTCTATTGGGCGCTGCCGAGTTTGTACCTGCACCCGGATTTTGACGGCTATTTGTTCAAGCCAGCGATCGCCACCCCAGTCAACGGAGCCGATTTGGGTTGGAATGTGCCCCTGCCAGAGGATGACGACGATCGCCTCAGCGCGGATTGGGATGTGGCGGCGGAACCGGTGGCGCAGGCTTCTGGCGATCGCCCCGATCCCTTGCCTCCAGAGCTGGCGGGACAATCTGGGGGAATCGGCGGAATGCCGACCCTACCGCCCTTTAGCCTCAAACCCAGCGCTCAAAAGCCAGCCAAAGTTGCCGCCAAAGCTACGAGCACTGCGGCGAAAATTGCCCAGACTGCCCCCGCCGCGACGCCTGCCCAAGGAGAGTCGAAGCCTGACCTATGGCAGGAGCGTTTGCCGAGGGGACGGCGATCAGTGCCATGGATTTTGGGAGGCTTGGCGATCGCCACCTTTGGCGCAGGGGGACTGCTGTGGGGACCAGGGGATCAGCCATCGGTTTCGTCTGGTGCATCGCCTAATCCGACATCTAGCCCCACCTCAAACCCAGCCGCAACCTCATCGTCGCCGCTACCCAGCCTGCCCAAAAGCTCTGAACCCTCGAGCGGGGAAGAGCTGGCAACCCTTGGAAGGCAGTACATTACCCAGGACAACCGGGCGGGGGTTTGGGCGGTGCTTCAGGAGCTGCTGAGTTCGGGGCGCAATGATTTGGCGGCGGCGGCGAATGTGGTTGCTGCAATGCCGACCAACTGGAATAGCGCCGAGGCGTTTTTCTGGCGCGGGCGGCTGGCATGGCAGGCGTCCAAACAGGGGCGCGAGGAAATCGGCAGTGTTGAGGATGCGACTCGCTACTGGAGCCAGGCGATCGCCCAGAACGGTGAATCGGTGGTCCATCAAACGGCGCTGGGATTTGCCTACTATCAGGCGAAGGATTTCGAAAATGCCCAAATCCAGTGGACTAAAGCAATTCGCTTGGCAGATCAAGACTCCGCCGAAGTGCCAACGCCGGTTGCTCCGCAGACGGAGGCGCAGAAACAGGAGGGGCGATCGCGATTGGATGCCCATGCAGGATTAGCGCTAATTAGCTGGGAAAAGGAACAGGCTGCCGATAGCGTCGATGAAAAGGAAAAGCATCACCAAGCAATTCAATATCATCTCAACATCGTCAACAGCGCCGATGGCAGCAACTTCACGGGGAGCGTCCTCGGTAACAATTGGGTCTGGTCCCAAGGTGCCCTGGCCAATTGGGAAGACATTAACGCCCCCCAATAGACCAGTGGCTTAGGTCGTGCTCTAGGCTTTGGCGATCGCTCCAGAGTCGATCTTCGCCAGGGACGCATCATGACTGAGCAGCGCCTGGTAGAGCGATGCCACCACCTCTGCTCGAGTCGCCGACTTGTCGGGATCAAACACCTTCGCGTTGGGATAGTTCACCATCGTTTCGTTATTAACTGCCGCCGCAATTTTGGGCACTGCCCACTTCGGCAGCTCCGCCGCGTCATTCAAAAACGCTATATCCGACGCTGCGCCATCGGGCCAATCCAAACCGCTAGCCAAAGACACCAGCAGCTGCGTCTTCTGTAGCGGCTGATTGGGACCAAACTGGGTGGACGTGACGCCGGACATAAAGCCCGCCCGATAGGCCGTTTGAATCGAGCTGGCGGCCCAGAATCCCGCTGGCACATCGGTGAAGGTTCGCGCCGATCGCTCCGCCCCTGGCTGTAGCACCTGAGTCAACATCGCTGCGTACTGGGCGCGGGTAATCAAATCGTTGGGACGGAACGAACCGTCGGGGAAACCGTTTAGCAGTCCCTGCTCCTTCAGTGCAGTAATAAAGTCCGCCGCCCAATGTCCCGAAATATCGGTGAAGGCAGGCAGGTTGGTGTCGGGCTCAATAATGTACTGCGAGGTCACCTCCGGAGCCTCTCCCAACGCCACCAGCGCCTGGTAGATTACTGCCGCCACTTCCGATCGGTTCATCGGCGACAGGGGACGCAGGTCGCTAGTGCGGGGATAGTTCACCACCAGTCGGCTTGCCGTTGCCGTTGCGATCGCATTAATGGCGTAGCTCGGCACCTGGGCGCGATCGCGGAATAGCCCCAACAGTCGGGGATCGCCAGCGCTAAACCCGAGTCCATTGGCAATGGAAATCAGCGCCTGCACCCGAGTCAGATTCTGTCCCGGTCGGAAGGTACCGTCGGGGAAACCGGCAATAAAGCCCATCTGACTAGCCTTGGCGATCGCCGCAGCACCCCAGAAGGTTGACGGCACATCAAGGAAATTCCGCGCCGGCTTCACCAAGGGACGGTCGAAGGCCTGAGCCACCAGCGCCGCATACTGAGCCCGGTTGAGGATTTCATTAGGACGGAACGAACCGTCGGGATAGCCGGCAATAACGCTGCGATCGCGTAGCGGCGTAATGAAAGTCTCCGCCCAGGTTCCCTTCACGTCCTCCACCGGAGTCGGCGTCGGGGTTGGTCCCGGAGTCGGGGTTGGGGTAGGCGTGGGCGTCGGTGTCGGGGTTGGCGTTGGTCCAGGCGTCGGCGCGGAAGCTCCAGACGTATCGACAAGCCCCTTGGTTTTACTAACGGTAATCTGGTTGCCCACCGCCTTAATGGTGTTCGCTGTCGCGTTTTGAATATCAAACTTACCGTTATTACGGAACACATTGCGCCCGGGATCCTGAGCCGACCCAACGTCAGGATTCGCCTGCAAAATAATCGTCAAACCGTCATCGCTATTCCCATCAAAAGTATTACCGCGTAGCACCGGTTTCGCTAGGTCGGACACCACAATACCGCTGCGGTTTCCGATTAACGTATTGCCTTCTATGCGCGATGACGCCGAGCCACTCACAGCAATTCCAAAACCCGTATTTTGGCAAATATTATTGCGGATTACTCCCTGGCTACCTTTAGCGATCGAAATGCCATTTCCATCATTACTATCGAATAGGTTCCCATCAACAACCGGTGCAGAATTACCGGTAATAAAAACCCCTTCTCGCTTGGAATTAGTAAAGGTATTCGCCGCAATCATCGGATTTGCCGACTCTACCCACACGGCAGTTCCCCGGCTCGCGAGGTTGGTCACCGTTGTCCCCCGCAGTTGCGCATCACTGGTGAGCGAAAACGTCACATTTTGCCCAGCAAAAGTGGGGCTCAGAAAACGTCCGCTCCCCTGAATCAACACGCCCTGTCCCCGGCCACCCTCGTTGCCAACGATCGCCACCCCCGACGGCACCACCAAAGGGAACGTCTCACCGCTCTCCGCTGTGTACTGCCCCGCCACCAACTGCACCGTATCGCCGGACTGGGCTTTTCCTAAGGCTGCGGTAATTGTCTTTAAGGGAGCACTCTGATTACCCGCCGCCCCATCGCTGCCGGTGGCGGGATTAACAAAATAGGTTGCCATAGGGGTGTAGATATCCTTTAAATCAAAATCCTTTAAACTTCCGCTTCGTCAGGCTTCTGCCCAGCTTCCTTTCGGGGCATATCATCAATCAAACTTCAGATATCTCGCACCGCCAGGGTTTGCTTTGGGAGCGATCGCCTCCTGGGATAGAAATCTAAGGATAAAAATCCAGAGATGAAAAATCCAGGGACTGAAACCCTCACAGCTACTGGCTATGAGATTTAGATGACAGCCCCTAAATCATATTGAGACATCTTGTTTTCCCGCAGTGACTTTCA
>JBCCTE010000094.1:0-8397 GCA_039198915.1 Cyanobacteria bacterium P01_D01_bin.73
CATCAAAGAAATGCACGTATACAACCTGAAGTTGCGCAGAGAGGTTATAGATTTTTTACAGTCAGGCAATGCTATTGATGAGGCAGTTGAAAAATATCAATTACCTCGGAAAATTGTATCTAGCTGGTTCAAAGAACACAATAAAACGTGGGACTTACGAGGAAAAAGCGAGTGGAGTTATCTGCAAGGCCATCGCAGCAAAGTCACTCATTTCCCATCGGGATTAGAGTTTCTATCAGACCCTAAATACTGGTCATACGGACCGTGCTTCGAATTAAACTTCTACTTTCAAGTGTCTCATTACGAGCCTTACTCTTTCCAGAATCTATTTCTTGGAGATCCTGACATCAAGGCTATACCTGCACCCACCCGACAAGTCGATTTCGTTGATGATCTTCAAAGATGCGCCATAACATTCGATAGAAGAAAGAAGCCTATCGGATTTATCTACTACGCAAGACAATGGACTAGTACATATACTCTGCACTTTGCAACTTATCCACAACAGGTAAGAGAATACTGCGGTGATTTCTCTTGGCAAAGAGGAGAAAACGGAAATGAGCAGAAAGTTATTGATTTTTACATCGACTTGGTATGTCTAATCCGTCGATTACGCCTTCAGTTTCAGTTTGAATTAGTCAGCATTAGACATGAAGGGACGCCGGGATTTTACGATCCTTGGCATTCACTTTCTGGAATTATTGTTTACGACTGGATTGCAGATCTTGATGATTTTTTCCACGGCGAGCCTGTGACATATAGGAAGATGTTGCTGCCCTTGAAAATGGGCTTGCTTCCACCAAGTTACACCGCGTAAATTCAACTTCCCTTAGGGCAAAGCCTCGCAGTCTTTTTTCGTGCTCATCCCATTGGGGTAGGAGATCGTAGCTCCATCAGGCGCACGCTTTAGTCGCAGGTCTGGGGCGCGTGGTATTTTGTCTGAGGGTATTTTGACTTATTGCCGGGCGAGCGAATCAGACCTGTGGAATCAACAATTATTGTCGTGGCGGGGGTGCCGGCGGATTATGGTGATCGCCTAGAGGAGGTTCTGTGCAAAGCAGGCGGGCAGTCGGTGGGATCCGCGTTAAACCAGTGGATTGATGATGCGCTGGTGTCCCAGGGATTGGCGAGGCAGGGATTGCTAGGGCGGAACCCGGAGAGAGTGGGTGACAGCTTGGCGCAGCGGGCGAAGGAGTTGGGAAGCGGCTGGCAGGCTCGAGGTGGAATTATCGTTGCCTATGCCCCTCGGGTTACGTTGTTTTTGCGCCAGTGGACGCAGTGGCTGCCGACGGCGCGGTTTTTGCTGACCTATCGATCGCCCTGGGTGACGCTGGATAATTTGTATGGGGACCATAGCCATCGCGGTGGCATGGGGGCAATGGATCCCTTCAGCCATGACCCGGACCGGGCGGTGCAGGTGGTGGAGCATTACCATCGGGAGCTGCTGAATTTTCGGCGGGATTTTCGGGACCAGACGGCGGCAATTAATCTGGACAGTTTCGAGGAGCAGCCGGGTCGAGTAATTGATGCGCTGTTGGGCGATCGCCGCTTTATTCCGGTGCCATCGCCGACCCAGCTAACGGTGTTGCCGGGAAATAATGATCGGGTGTGGCGCGATCGCGTGGACCTGCTCAGCCAAAACTATTCGAAAACTTTGGCGCTGTACGGTGAGCTAAATGCGTTGGCGCTGGCGGGTGATGCGATCGCGCCTTTGCCCAATCCGTTTAGCGAGTCGGAGTCGGCGACCTCTAATCAGCCCCTGCGAGATTGGGCGAATAGCGCCCGAAGTCGAGGTTTGGCGGCGCGATCACAAGAAGAATTTGCGAAACAAACCGATCAGCTGCGAGTGTTTCGACAACAGGTAAAAACGTTGGAGCTGGCGCTGGATCAAGCACAATTTCAAAAGAATCAAGCTAAAAGCAACACCGGGCAGTTTGAGGCGCGGCTTTACGATTTGGAGCCGGCGGTGGATCAACTTCAGAACCGTCTGGGGCAGATGCAGATCCGCTACGAACAGCAACGCACTTTGTTGGGAACTAATCACACCCAAGTGCAGTATTTGGAAGAAGCCCTCGCCAATATGCGCGATGAGGTGGCGGCGGTTGGCGATCGCCTGAATTCTGAGCTTAAAGAGGCAGTGACGGAGCGCAAGCAGGCAGAGGCGGCGCTGGAACGGGAAACCCAGCGTTATGAGCGGGCAAAAAATGCGTTGGCGACGAGTCAGGCGCAGTTTAATGAGGTACAAATCCGGCTTCAGCAGGCTCAGGATGCGCTGGTGGCGATGCGCACTAGTAAGTTTTGGAAGCTGCGTAATCGCTGGTTTAAGTTCAAGGGCAAGTTAAACGCGGATGCTTTTGCAGGATTGGATCGGCAGTTGTTTCCCGACTTGCTAGCGGCGTTGGAGCTGACCCCGGTTCCACCATTGCCTGTGGATATTGAGGTGGATGCGGAGGCGGAAAAGGATGCTATTCGCGGCACCATTAGCGATCGCTTTCCCCAGATTTCTCCAGCCCATACCCGCATCACCCTGGCGCTATTTGATCGGGAATATTACCTGGAAACCTATCCCGATCTGGCGGATGCGATCGCCCAATTGCGGTTCGTGGATTTATTTAGCCACTTCATTCGCAGCGGCGCAGCGGAAGGACGTAATCCCAGCCCACTGTTTAACGCTCAATATTACGCGGAGCAAAATCCTCGCGTTGCAAAGCAGGTGGAGGCGAAGAAATACACCAGCTTTTTCGACCACTTCATTAAGGTGGGCATGGCTCAGGGACTGAATCCCTGCGAGGAATTCGACAACGATTTTTATATCAATGAATACCCCGATGTAGCTGGACTGGTGGATGTGGGGCAGGTGTCTTCAGCCTTTGAACACTATGTGCTGTATGGCGGACAGGAAGGTCGGTTACCGTTGCCGCTGCCGGAGATGGAAGAGCGGCAGATGGAGGAGCTGGGCGATCGCCGCACGATGGTGGCGTTTATTTCAGGCTGTGCCGGTGCCCCCTATCGCTATCGCTGCGAACACCAGGCGGCAATTTTGGAATCTCTGGGCTACACCGTCGAGCTATTTGAGGTGGGGCAATATCCCCATGACGAGCTGCTGGAGCGGTTCCGAGTGATTGTGATGCACCGGGTGCCATACCACCGGGCGCTGGATGAGTTGATTTCCCAGGCGCAGGAGCGGGGCATCCGAGTAATCTTCGAGACGGACGACTGGGTGTTTGAGCCGGATATGATCCACCAAATCGAGGATGCGCGGGAGAGCGACGGGGAAACCCAGCTTTTCTACACCGAAATGGTGAAGCAGTTCCAGCGGGCGATCGCCCAGTGTGACGGGGTAACGGTAAGTACGCCGCTGCTTAGGGATGCGGTGTTGGAGCAAAATCCTGAGGCGCGGGTGGCGGTGTTGCCCAATCGAATTAGTCCAGAAATGGAACGGGTGGCGATCGCGGCACTAGAGAAAGATCGCCCGGCAGAAGACCGCGATATTGTACGCATCAGCTATTTCAGCGGCACCCGCACCCACCAAAACGATTTTGAGCAGTGCGTGGGGGCGATCGCCACGGTATTGGACAAGTTCCCTCAGGCGCGGCTGCGGGTTGTGGGACATTTGGAAGTGCCGGAGACACTGGCGGAAAAGTTTGGCGACGCCATCGAAACCTTGCCCATCGTCCCTTGGAAAAAGCTACCGGCGCTGTACCGAGACACCGATATCAACCTGGCGCCGCTGAATCCAGACGTGCCCTTTACCGCTGGAAAGAGCGAGCTGAAATTTGTGGAGGCGGGGCTAATGGGCGTGCCCACAGTGGCGTCAAAGTGGGGTCCCTACGAGCAAACCATCACCAGCGGGCACAACGGCTGGCTGTGCGAGACGGAGGCGGATTGGGTTGACGGGCTTAGTCAACTTATCGAAAATCCCGACTTGCGGCAGCAACTAGGGGAGACGGCTCAGACGGATGTGCGCGATCGCTACCTAACCCGGTCGGCACTGGTGGATAGCTGGCAGGCGTGGCGATCGGTGCTAACGGAGCCGCCCCTATCCGGTGAGGCGCGGGAACTCAGTTTGGGAATCGTGGTTTGGTGTGACGGCAGCCTGGCGGACGATTTACACCGCTGGTCCTCCTGGGATTACGGCATCGCAGCGTTGGCAAAGCTTCTGGGCGATCGCGGCAACGAAGTCACGGTTTATCTCCAGGGCGACCCGGCGCTGAGCAATCACGAGCTGCTGGAGCGCAAGCGGGTTTGGCAGGACCAACTGGCGGGCTCGATAGCCGCGGTGGAATATTTTGAATATCGCCGTAAGCGGCCGGTGGTGTGCGATGTAGCGATCGCGACCAACTGGCAAACGGCTTATGCGGTGGCGGATTTGGAGCGGGTGCGGGTGCGGCTGCACTGGATGATGGCGGATCCGGCAGCGGCGTCATCGTTGGGCGATCGCCAATTAGAGGCGAAGAAAGCCAGCGTTTTTCTGCCCCTGCGCCCCATCGCTGTGGGAGATGAACTGCGCGACACCCTGATACAAACGTCGGGATTCCGCAATGTGGTGAACGCGGTGCCCCTGCCCCTCGCCCCTGAATTTACAGAGCTAGAACCCCAACCGGAGCGCCATTTGCTGCCTGATAACCTGGTGCAATTACTGTGGTTTGACGACCCCGACACGGACCCGGCAGTGCGATCACAGATATTGGCAACCCTGTCAGAGCTGCAACGGGAATACGACGAAGAACTTTTGGTGCAATGCTACGGACGCCCTGCGCCGGAAGATTTTGAGACCGAGCATGGACTGCGCCATTTAGGCGAGGTGGCAGGCAGTTCAGGGCGATCGCAGTTCTTTAGCCTCAGCAGTATTCATGGAGCGATCGCCCAGTCATCGGCGCAGCTTACCGTTGAGGCGATCGCCTGTGGCTGCGTTGGGATGGTGCTGGGAGAGGAGCCCCTGGATGATTTAGGGGATTTTGTGGTGCGATCAGCGGTGGATTCTGACAGTTTTGCCAACCATTTGCGACAGTTGATTGATGATGCCCAGCGACGGAGCGAACTGGCGGAGCGGGGGTCCACTTGGGCAAGGAAATCCACTTGGGAGAAAACTGCCGAAGCCACTCTTGAAATCATTAATCAGATCACATTTCTAGGCAATGACTTAGGAACAAACGAGCACATCCAATCTTCTGAAGATTCTGATGCGTTGGAAGAAGAGGGCTCGGAAGCGGGTGAAGATTGTGATTAGAAAAGTCGTTCAAAAAATAGCCCGCATTCCCACAGTCCCAGGTCGCGCCATTCGCCTTTGGCAGCGACAAGGCCTATCGGGAGTGCGGGAAAAAATCCTTGACAAACTATTTCCAGATCGCTCCAAACCTGACGATTGGGAGCAATATAACGTAGGATTACGCCCCCATATTCGCCGTCAATTTCAGCGCCGTTTAGATAGGCTGGAAAATCCGCCACGCCTGTCGGTAATCATGCCCGTTTATAACACCCCAGAACGGTGGCTACGGGAGGCGATCGCATCAGTACAAAACCAACTTTATCCCCACTGGGAGCTGTGCGTCGTTGATGACGCATCGCCAGAAAATCACGTCATTAAAGTATTAGAGGAAATCTCAAAAGCAGATCCACGCATTCGAGTACAGCGTCGTAGCCAGAATGGTGGAATTTCAGCCGCTTCTAATGATGCTTTATCAATGGCAAATGGCGAATACATTGTGCTGATGGATCACGATGATGTGATGCCGGAGCATGCCCTATTTCGAGTTGCCGAAGTTATTCGCCAGGATAATCCCGACTTTTTCTATTCCGATGAAGCGCTAGTCACACCCGACGGCGATGTAATTCAATTTATGTTTCGCCCGGCATTTTCGCTGGAGCTTTTACGATCTCATCCCTATATCGTTCACCTAGTGGGATTTCGGCGATCGCTGCTAGAAAATATCAAAGGATTTCGCCCATTCCTAACGGTTTCTCAGGACTATGATTTAATTCTACGGGCATCGGAAAAGGCAAAGCGTATCTCCCATATTCCCGAAATTCTGTACCTATGGCGGCAGCATGACACCAGCACTGGTCATGATCGCAAATCCCAGGTAATGGAAATCTCCCAGGATTTGTTATCAGAGCATTTAGAGCGCAGCGGCGAACCAGGAAATATCTCCACCAGCTTCCGATTTAACTTCTTCCAAATTCAATATCCAATCAAGAATTCAGTTAGAGTCGCAATCATTATTCCTACAAAGAATTGCGGACATCTGGTCAAACAATGCCTTGAGAGTTTCGCAAAATATAAGGGTGAAGTCGATTACGAAATTATTCTGATTAATCATCAGTCTGATGATCAGGAAAGCATTAATTATTTCCAATCAATTAGCGATCACCACACGGTTCTTCCCTACACAGGTCCCTTTAATTTCTCCGCCATTAATAATTGGGCAGTGGAGCAAATCCCCCACCATTTTGATGAGCCTTTCACCCATTATCTTTTCTGCAATAACGATATTGAGGCGATCGAAACGGGCTGGTTAGACCGCATGGTGGAATACGGGCAAAAAGAGGATGTGGGAATTGTTGGGGCAAAGCTGTTATACCCCGACGGCATTTCGATTCAACACGCAGGAGTTTGTGTAGGAATGCATGGCATGGCGGAGCATTTCGCCAAGTTTATGCACGATCGCCTGCCTAATGGAGAACAGGAGCCAGGCTATGTGGGAGCGTTAATTGCCAGCCATGAATTGTCATCAGTAACTGCCGCCTGTTTATTGATGCGTCGCGATGCCTTTGAGGCGATTAATGGCTATGACGAAACCTTGGCGGTGGGCTTTGGGGATGTGGACTTATGTTTGCGAACTCGGGCAGCGGGCTATCGGGTTATTTTCTGTCCCCAAGCGACTTTAATTCATCACGAATCTTACTCTCGCGGTAAGTCTTTCCAAGGGGATCCTCACCCAGAAGATTCGGCGAAATTCTTTAAACGTTGGAAGTCAATTATTGTCACTGGCGATCCCTATTCCAATCCCAATATTGCAATTTCTAGCCAAGAGTGGGAGCCGAAAGAGCGACTGGAGTTGCCCATTAAAACACGATCGCGATGTT
The DNA here is from genome assembly GCA_039198915.1 of Cyanobacteria bacterium P01_D01_bin.73. Taxonomy (GTDB): domain Bacteria; phylum Cyanobacteriota; class Cyanobacteriia; order CACIAM-69d; family CACIAM-69d; genus CALGDE01. Next base: position 7,087 of record JBCCTE010000094.1, read on the forward strand.
ATGACCTAAAAACCCATCAATTTATCGGTCCCGATGCTCCGTTCCAGGCTCCCGATTAGTCCCCTTACTGATAGTAACCACCATGACTGTAACGATTCCAGATGCACCGTCGTTCCAAGAAGCGATCGCCCTAACTAACAAGTTAATGAAGGCAGCGGCTGATAGTAACGGGGAATTGGATCAAGGGGCGATCGCCAAATTAACCGGCAGCATTAACGGGTCGCGAGGATTTTTTGTGTCCTACCTCACGGTGGAAGACTCGCCCGCATCGCAGCCCACTGAAGCTGTGTTGGCAGCGCTGGCAAGCAACCCGGAGACCGTCAACGACATCCTGGTAAAAAACGTAGTGATGGCGGCGGCGATGACGGTGAAACACGGGCGCAATGGGGATGAGGCGATGGTGGTGGCATCCCAGAGAACCAGCGATCGCTCGGCTGCCCATGTGAACGGACTGCTAGCGCGGGGGGGAGCGACGGTGTTGGCGAAGGCGGTGCGCGATATGGATGAGGCCCTTAGCAGCGGCACCGGAGAGTACGTGGGCTTCTTGGAAAAGTGGGGCTATGACGACGAGCAGAAGCAGGTGATGGCTCGGGTGATCGCGCCAATTATTGAAAATTTGGGCTAACGGCGATGGGTAGCGATGGGCGATGGGGGCGGGTGGCGATCGCGCTGGTGTTGATTCTGGCGGTTGTGTTTCGCATCGCAGGACTGTCGGGCAAGGTGTACTGGGGCGATGAGGTTTTCAGCTCCTTTCGGGTGGCTGGGTTTACCTTGCCGGAGGTGGCGGAGGTGTTGGCAGACGGTCAGCCCCGTACCCCTGCCGAACTGCAATATTTCCAGACGCCTAACCCGGACCGCACTACTGCCGACACCGTCCGTGCCCTGGCGATCGACGACCCTCAGCACCCGCCGCTGTACTTCGTTGCGCTTCGCTGGTGGCATCAGATTCTCGGTCCCGTCTTCGGCGATGGGCTGCCCCTACGACGGCTCCTCTCGGTACTAATCGGGCTAGCGGTGTTGCCCTGCGCCTACGGTTTGGCGTGGGAATTATTCGGGTCACGGGTGATCGCCTGGACCGCCGTTGCCATCATCGGACTGTCGCCATTCCACGTGCTGTATTCCCTGGAAGTGCGAAACTACGGGCTATGGACCCTGGAAATTGTCGGGTCAAGTTGGCTGCTATTTCGCGCCCTACGTCTGAGAAATTCACAAGCCTGGTTCGCCTACGGTCTTAGCGCCACCAGTTTGCTGTACACCTTACTATTCGGACTGTTTACGCTGATCGGTCACGGTGCCTTCGTAGGAATCGCC
>JBCCTE010000095.1:0-8369 GCA_039198915.1 Cyanobacteria bacterium P01_D01_bin.73
ACCGAGATGGTAGTACTGGTATCTTGTATTTGGCTTGTAGTGAATTAACTTGTAATGACTCTGATATCGAAACAATTTACCAAAAACGGTGGAAAGTGGAAGTATTCCATCAAACTCTGAAGTCGAATACTGGTTTAGCAAAGTCGCCGACAAAAGCAGAGACTTTCGTCTCAAAGTCATGCTTTGCATGACGATGGCGCATTTGCGCCGCTTCGGACTCAAACTAACCATATTTTTATGTCGATTTATGCTGCATTTCAATTAGAATGCTTGTCTTTGAAACACAAGATGAATCACTTTGCTTTGCGAAGTCATATCTATATACGAGCTTTGAAACACCCTATGTTGGAACTGCACTCTCTCAAAAGTGCGTAACGTCAGTTATTAATAACCAAACACGGTCGAGCTTTTCCTTATTGTTCCCTACCCGAAGTTGGATTGAGATTTATTCTGATAATTTCTCCTCTCTGAACGCTCAAATTAACTCTCTCCCCTGTGGCTCGGATTGAAGAAAGTTCTGTAAGTCTTCAGGATGCCTGTAATCTTCGGGAATGCTATCTAGTATTTCATCCAGAGTCGGCAATGTTTTATCTGGTTCTACTATTAAGCGATCTCCTTCTACACTTACAAGAATATTACTATTAGCTTCTAGTTGAAGATCGTTAACTATCGAACTTGGAACGATTAACCCCAAGCTATTTCCCCATTTTCTGATTTGACCTTTAATCTTCATAAGTTAGACATAGTATAATTAGGCATTATATACGTTTCAATGTCAGTTATATTCAACTCGCGCGTGCTTTAGGCGAGGAAACCTCGCCAAGGTCGCTCGTCAATGTTAAATGGTAAATGTTATGGGTGAATTTAGTCGGACTTGGTGGGGACAAAAATTTATTAACGCGATCGAATCGTTTACCGATTCTGCCAGATTGGGTCGGGGTCGTTCTTATGCGAGAGGGGGAAAAATTCTCGATTTTGCCGTCAATAAAGGAAAGATTGAGGCTACTGTAAGGGGTTCGGTCAATCCTTACTTTGGAGTTTATACAGAACCTCGATACCATACGGTAGTTGAGATTAAACCCATTCCTAAAAAAGATTGGTCGAAGATTATTCAAAGTATGGCGACCAATGCCAGTTTTGTCTCTAAGTTACTGTTAAACGAAGTTCCCGAAAATATCGAATCTAGTTTTCGAGAGGTAAATAAAAACTTACTTCCTCGCAGCGAAAGCGATTTTCAAACCTCATGTTCCTGTCCCGACTGGTCAAATCCTTGCAAACATATTGCTGGTCTGTGCTATCGTTTTGCTTCAGAACTAGATAAAGACCCTTTTTTAATCTTTGAGTTGCGGGGTTTGACGAAAGAGCAGTTACACGAAGAATTAGCCAAAACTCCCCTTGGTAGAGCTTTGGTTGCGGGTTTAAAAACTGAAGAGTTAACTCCCGAACCCATTACTTCTTATTACATTAAACCTCAAACACAGCCCGTTAATGGAGAAACTACTCTCAAAGAATTTTGGCAAGGTAAAGCGATAGAGCCACCAACTACTGACGAACTCAGAGAAACTAATATTTCAGCAATCTTAGTTAAGAAAGCGGGAGATATGCCTGAATTTTGGCATCGGGATAGTTCTTTTATTGCCACTATGGAAGAACTCTATCAGCGAGTTAAGACTAAAAACCGCGATCTGTTTTAACTAACTGAAGTTAGGCAATTTTTAGATGGAACTGAGATCAAATAAAGCTATTTGACCTTTTGGGGGATTGGCTCTTCTACCTTGGTGTATTTGAAGATGGTGGGCGGCACAAACAACGAGTAGATTTGAAGGTGAATTGTTAAAAGTATTGCCATCTATATGATGGGTGTTAGCGGTCAATTTACCTATTTCCTACAGGGTAAGATGTTCGCGGTTATCTTCTGGACTTGAAGGCTTGCTTTCGGGGTTACAAGTACGTCGAGGAAGTCGGGAAATTACTTCTGCAAAAGCCCGACCCAATTTCTTGGGCACAGTTGTTAATCTAGGCGCTTTACACCCTAGACAAACCGCTGAAAATCCTTACTGATTTGGCGAAGGTATTTTTAGTAGTAAGTAGTAATTACTTACTACCTACTTTGAGGGTAAAGGAATCAAGGATTGGTCATTGCTGTAAACGACACTAAGCCATAAACGCCTTGCTTTCTCGATATTGATCATTGCTTCATCGAATGTTTTTCCCTGACTCATGCATCCAGGTAATTCAGGGATCATTACGGTAAAACCTCTTTCTTCTGGATAAATCGCCACCAGATACTTCAAGGATAGATAATACTCTAGCGAGTCACGCTGCACTTTTGAACTCTGATTTTGTGAACTCTGATCTAATGTGATTGTCATCAATTTGCAATGGTGTAAGAGAAATTGCCCAAATTTGTCCCTCTGTTATACACGATTAAATTAGATTGTCGAGCTGGCGATGAAATATGTGGAGATACATCTGGCAGAGAAGGGCTTATAAATAAGGATTTTCGTAATTTACAAGGAAACGTTAACTCTTCATAATCTAACTTGGATAGAAGAGAGTTAATTTTCTCAGAAAACCAAAAAAGAGAGACATACCGCAATAGATATGTCTCGCTCTTTAATTAAGTTATGACGCTGACTTTAGCTGCTATTAAATAAGCCTACTTAGTTTCCGAGAATTCAGCATCGATGACATCATCACCACTGTCACCACCGTCAGTAGCAGCATCAGTTGCTTCTGTTCCTGGTGCATCTCCTGCTGCGGCATCTGGTGCGCCTTCACCCTGTTGGTAAACGCTACTACCAATACTGTAGAGAGTTTGCTGTAGTTCGGGAAGCAGAGTTTTGATTGTCTCATCATCTTCCGCTGCCACGGCTTCTTTAAGGTCTTTGATTTGCCCTTCTGCCTTCTCCTTATCTCCAGCAGGTACTTTGTCGCCTAGCTCATTTAACTGCTTCTCAGCTTGATAAACGAGGGAATCTGCCTGGTTTTTGCGGTCAATCGCTTCGCGACGTTCCTTATCCGCTGCCGCATTAGACTCGGCTTCTTGTACCATGCGATCGACTTCATCATCAGGTAGAGTCGATGCCCCAGTAATACTGATAGTTTGTTCTTTTCCAGTACCCTTATCTTTGGCTGTGACGCTCAAAATACCGTTAGCGTCGATATCAAAGGTCACCTCAATTTGAGGCACACCACGCTGAGCCGGGGGAATACCATCCAGCCGGAAGGTTCCCAAGCTCTTGTTGTCGTTGGACATTTCGCGCTCACCCTGGAGCACGTGGATTTCCACGTTGGTTTGCCCATCAGCGGCGGTGGAGAACACCTCAGACTTCTTGGTGGGAACGGTGGTATTCCGAGGAATGATTTTGGTCATCACGCCACCCAAGGTTTCAACACCCAGGGACAGCGGCGTAACGTCCAGCAGCAGAATGTCCTTAACCTCACCAGCCAGGACGCCGCCTTGAATCGCAGCACCAACGGCAACCACTTCGTCAGGGTTAACGCTTTGGTTGGGCTCTTTGTCCAGAACCTTCTGAACCAGCTCCTTAACGGCAGGAATTCGGGTAGAACCACCCACCAAAACCACTTCGTCGATCGCACTCTTGCTCAGCTTTGCGTCACGCAGGGCGTTCTCAACGGGGATACGGCTGCGGTCAATTAGCTCAGAAGCTAGCTCTTCGAACTTGGCGCGGGTCAAGGTGACGTCCAAGTGCTTAGGACCGTCTTGGGTGGCGGTGATAAAAGGCAGGTTGATATCCGCCTGGGTCACGCTGGACAGCTCAATCTTGGCTTTCTCTGCGGCTTCCGTTAGACGCTGTAGCGCCTGCTTGTCTTTACGCAGGTCAATGCCCTCGGCGCTCTGGAATTCACCGGCTAGGTAATCCACAATCACCTTGTCGAAGTCGTCACCACCTAGGTGGGTGTCACCGGAGGTTGCCAATACTTCAAATACGCCGTCGCCCACTTCCAGGATGGAAACGTCAAAGGTACCACCACCCAAGTCAAAGACCAGAATGGTTTCGTTATCGCGCTTCTCTAAGCCGTAAGCCAAGGCAGCGGCGGTGGGCTCGTTGATAATCCGTAGGACTTCTACGCCTGCGATACGACCGGCGTCCTTCGTGGCTTGACGCTGGGAGTCGTTGAAGTAGGCGGGAACGGTAATAACTGCCTGGGTGATTTGCTCACCGATGTACTGGCTAGCGTCATCTACCAGCTTGCGCAGTACTTGAGCAGAAATTTGCTCGGGGGCGAACTGTTCGCCTTTGTTGGAGCACCCAATTTTGACGTTGCCGCCGACGTTGAGAATGTCGTAGGAAACTTCAGTGGTTTCGTGGGTGACTTCGTCAAAGCGGCTACCGATGAAGCGCTTGACGGAGTAGAAGGTGTTTTCGGGGTTCATTACCGCCTGACGCTTGGCGATCTGTCCGACCAGTTGGTCGCCATTTTTCGCGTAGGCTACCACCGAGGGGGTGGTACGAAATCCTTCTGCGTTGGCAATGACGGTGGGCTTACCGCCTTCCATGACGGCAACGCAGGAGTTGGTTGTACCGAGGTCAATTCCAACGACTTTTGCCATATCTTTGAGGTGCTCCGATTTACGACTGGGATAGCTTTTTGTTATCTCGGCAGGGGTCGAAGTTATAACTTCTCGCGAGCCGGTCTAGTTTCCGATAAGTTTTAGGGTGATGCTGCGCTTTTAGCTTCTAACTCTGGGTTAGATTTCTAGAAGGTTTGAATAGCAACCACCTGGTGACTTCTGTGCTTGTTCTTGCTTCCTATAGTCGTTGGCGATCGCCTTTGATATGAAGGGGTATTTACCGAACACTACCGGGGCGGTTTTGAACATGCGGGTTTCCCAGGCGCTGTGCGGGCTGCGGAGGATGTGATGTTGGCGAAAATCTTGGCGATTTTGGTGGCGCTGGGGAGCGTGGGTTGGTATGGGCTGGCGTGGACGTTGCCGACGTTGAGCCGACGCTACGATGTGGTTTGGGCAGGGATGGGATTGTTCTATGGGCTGGTGTTGTGGGTGTGTGCGGGACAGGTTGTGGGGGCGATCGCCCTGGGGCAGCTGGCAATTTTAGGGTTGGTGACGGCGCTGGGATATCAGGTGTTGCAGCTGCGAGACGGGGTAGCTGAGGAGAGTGCAGCGTTGCCTCAGGGGGCTGGGGTGATGGCGCTGGCGGGGGCGGTGCGATCGCGCGTTACGGGGCTAAAGGCTGCGCCGCCTCAGCTTAAGTTGACGGGAGATGCGAGCAAGGGAGTGGAAGTAGAAGAGAAAGGGGCGATCGCAACACCGGCAGCTAAGGCTGCAACAACTGAGACCGATAGCGAGGCGAAACCGTCAGAGGCAAAGGCGGTAGAGGCCAAGACAAAAGAAACTAAAACGGTAGAAACGAAGGCAGCGAAATCGAAGGGGACTGGCCAGGCGATCGCAACGGGCAAAGGCGTTTATCAGCGCAAAAACGTTCGCAAGTTCGACCATAGCAAGGCAAAATCCACGGGGCAGCCGGTTTATCAGCGTAAGAAGGTGCGCAGGTTTGACGCGGAGGAGGGCAAGCCGGAGAAGGAAGCTGCGATCGTCAAGCCCAAGTCAACAAAGGGGGCTGGTGGGACTGATGAACGCAAGGCAGCGGCAGAAGAAGAAGTTATTTCTCCAGTGAAGGCAGAGGTCAAACCAGACGTTGCGAAAACGCCCGAAGTCGAAGCGGCGAAATCTGTGACGATCGCTCTCGGTATCGACATCAACATCAACGGGGATTTTTGGGAGATGGCGGCGATCGCTCCCGATGCGGTTTTGATTGCGGAAGATTTAGGGGCTGGTGATGGGGTGATCGCTACGGTGCCAGTTTTGGAAGATCCCTGGACAACGCCACCGATGGATCCTGCGGAGCTGACTTTGGGCACGGCGCAGAAAATGGCGGAGGAGATGGCGAAGGAAATTGCAGACGAAGCAAGGAAGTCGACGCAACCGGAGACGGAAGAGCCCACATCCGATCCCGCTTCGAAGCTCAAGCCAAAGCCGGCCAGACCGCGCCCCTCGACTTCGCAACAAGATAGCAACTGGCCCGATGACGCCGACAGCAACTGGCCCAATGATGATGCCGATAGCAACTGGCCTGACGACGATGCGGACAGTAATTGGCCTGATGACAATGCGCAGCGAACTAAGCCCAAGCCTCGCCGCCCTCGGAAGCGACCCAAGCCGTCGGTGCCCGTTGTGGAAGGGGAGGTGGTGTCGCGCTCGCCCCGTCGTCCGGTGATTTTGGATGCGGAACTGATTAGGGACGACGAAGATTAACGGGCGTCTTGGGGCTCATCAGACTCGCGAGACTTAAAAATTTGGGGACGCCACTGGACGGAGAAATAAATGCCGTTTTCCTGCCAGGTATCCCGCACAATATCTACGTCGGTGAGGGGGATGCCGTAGTCCAGCCGGATGGTAAGGAAGTTGCCCTGTTGCCACCGCAAGCCCAAGCCTGCCCCCAGCAGTACGTCGGGATTCGGGTCCGGGCGATCGTCGCCCAAATTCCACCCCTTGCCCACATCAAAGAACGGGATCACCTGCAATACGCCGCCGCCCTCCAGGTCTGCCTCAGATACTCGCCAAATGGGCAGTCGCAACTCCGCCGACACGAGGAAGCCGCTATCCGTCAATAGCTGATCCTGTCGATAGCCCCGCACCGAGAAGGGGCCACCGACGCTAAATTGCTCCAGCGGCACCAGGGGGCGATCAGCGAGCTGAATATCTCCCCGCAGCAGGAAGAGTGAATCCCGCCCGAGTTGGCGCACCCACTGAGCTTGTCCCTGCCAACTGAAAAACTGCGCATCGGGGGACTCCCGCCGGACCGTAGCATCCAGCGCATCTAATCCCCAGGTGAACTGCGATCGCAATGCAAAAACCTGTTCCGTATCTCGCTTGGTCCACTCCTGAAAAAGCCCCACCGTCGTCAGCCGCGTCTCCCCGTCATCATTCGCTCCCGGCGATAGAGGAAAGTCTTCTCCTAATAGCTGAGTTTCACTGCGCAAATGGCTTAGGGAAATCCCAAGGGCCAACTCTCGATCTGGCTTGCGAAAGACCGGCTGGCGATAGGTGAGGTTGAACTGTCGTGACTCTGCTTGAATATCCAGCGCATTGAACGGTTCTTCAATGACCTCGCTGCTATTAAGCGCCGCCCGCAGCGCAATGGTCCCGTCCATACCGTTGATGGGCACTTCGTAGCTGACATCCCAAGCATCGCTGCCCTGGGTGTAGGTATAGCCCACCTCCAGGCGATCGCCCCAGCCCAGCAAATTTCCGTGGGTTCCCGTCACCTGCAATCGCGTGCTGCCTACCGATGGCGATCGCCCATTATCCGTCGACAGCTCCAAATCCAGCGGATTCGCCTCCGTCAGATCCACCCGCAACAAATTTTCCCCCGGTCGCAGCCCCGCCGATAACTCCGCCGAAATTTTTTCAATTAGCGGATCCAACTGCAAAAGCTGTAGCGCTTCCAGTACTCGATTGGTATTCAACGGCGCTTGCACCGCTTGCCGCAGCCGGCTGCGCACATAGCCATCTTGCAGGCGCTCCAGCCCAACAATCTCCAACGCCTCCAGACGCCCCTCCAAAATTTGTAGCAGCACAACCCCATCGGTAATCGTCTGCAATGGCACGTAGGCTCCCGACGTGGTGTAGCCCGCCTTGATGTAGTGCTCCGTAATTTTGGTGCGTGCCTCGAGCACTTCCTCAAAGCGCAGCTCTCGATTCTGATAATCCTTCAGCAGCTCCGACAGCTCCTCATCGGAAAACACCGTATTGCCTTCAAACCGATAGCCGCGAATAAAGACCGCCTCTCCGGATCCATCGACGGGGGGGCGAGCTGGATTCGGCGGGTCGGGGGTTTGGGGCGTTTGGGGAAGGATTTCGTCCAGGGGCGGCAAGGGGCTGGGCTCCGCAGGGGGACGATTGTCAGGCAGGGGATCGAGCTGGGCTTGGGCGCTGTTGTGGAATTCTGCACCAATCCCCACCAGGGCTAATAATCCTGCTGCTGTCAGGTTGGACAACGATTTCAGTAGAAGTTTCGAGGTGAAGCGGCTCGAAATGAAGTGGCGAGCTGGGCTTAAATCTTGAGCGTAGCTTTGAGTGCTAGTGCCGGGAGTGACCATAGGTACCGGTGTTGACGGTGATAACAGGTTATGGGAAACGTTCAAAAGCAGCCCTGTATATGAATCTTAAGAGGTCATCCTGCTACCCTGAGTTGGGCTCTCAGGCTTTATGGTGTTCAAAAGATTACCTCCTGTCAATTTACTTTCTGATGGTTCCGTAACCACTCAGGATTTCAAGGTTCCGGATATGCAGTAATTTTTGCAGAGGATCGCGCGCTGGC
>JBCCTE010000096.1:0-8348 GCA_039198915.1 Cyanobacteria bacterium P01_D01_bin.73
CCAGAATCACGATTTAAAGCTAAAGAAGCCGACGGTTCAGGGCTTGGGGGAGGGATTATGTTGAGGGGTCTCACCCCCTTTCAATTTCCGACGAAAGTACACTGGGAGCAGACCGGTCCCAATCTTGTCGCTAGGATGTAGTTAACCCAAGTCAGCAAATGCTTTGCGCTTCTTGTTCAACGCGGGCGAACTTAAGCATTTAAACTGTGAAATCCTGACGGCCTACCCTCAAGCTGCGTGTTGTATTTCATTGTGCCTCTAGTGGGTAAAACTAAAATAAGCAGAGTAAACTAAGGCGTACAGGCGTTGCTGGCACGCGCGTTCGTAAATTGTGGATGTCGGCCCGCAGTAATGGCGAGCGAATTAGACCTTTCCCACCCGAGCATCTATGACTTCTTCGTCTTCTAATAAATCTCAGGATTCCTCCCAACAGGTCATTGAAGCAACCGTGGTAGAGGCATCAGAGGTCACCACCTCCAACGCTCCGGCGATCGCCGTTGAAGTTGCTGTTGATGCAGTTGACGCAACCGTCGTTGACGCGGTTGACGCGGCAGCAGGCTCAAGCGTCGTTGACGTTGATACGGGAGGTCCAGCGCCGCCGTTAGAGCAAAACGGCAGTGCTGCTCAGGCGGACGAAATTAATCAAAGTGTAGAAGTCGCTACCCCACCTTCAGATTCCGGCGGTGGCGGCGGAGCCCTGGTTACCAGTAAGGGCAGCTTTAAGTCATTTTTGGCTCCCCTCAAACGCGACACCTTCAAGCAGGTGGTGTCTGACGTTGAAGCCAAGCTCGGGGTTGTGAACCAGACCCTGTCCATGTTGGACGTGCTGAACGACAACCAGGGGGGCTTTGAGTCGGTCTTAGAGGAGATGCTGGAGTCCATCAGCCTCAAAACCGGTGAACTATTGAACGCCGACCGCACCACCATTTACTTGTTAGACGAAGAGAAGGACGAACTGTGGTCGAAAGTCGCTAAGGGTATGCCTGAGCTGCGGTTTCCAGCGTCGGTTGGTATTGCCGGTGAGGTCGCCCAGTTCCGCAAGGTTGTTAATATTCCCTACGATTTTTACGATGATCCGCGATCAGCAGCGGCGAAGAAGTTTGACCAGCAGAGTGGCTACCGCACCTACACCATGCTGGCTATGCCTTTGCTGAACGAAGACGGTGGCTTAGTGGCAGTGGTGCAGCTAATCAATAAGCTGAAGCCGGATGCTGGCAATTCTCCCCAGGCGAGTTTGAGCGATCGCATCGACCTTGGCGGCTTTACCGAAGACGACGAGCAGGTTTTCCGAGAGTTTGCGCCGTCTATTCGCCTGATTTTGGAGTCGTCGCGGGCATTCTATGCGGCGATGCAGCGTCAGCGGGCAGCCAATGCACTGATGAAAGCGACGGAAGCATTGAGTAAGGGCAGCCTGGACCTCCAGGAAACCCTGAAGAACGTGATGGATCAGGCAAAGGCGCTGATGCAGGCTGATCGCAGCACCCTGTGGCTGTTGGACGATATTAAGGACGAGCTGTGGACTCGGCTGCCCATTGGCGGCGAGATGCGGGAAATTCGTATTCCTAGCATGGGTAATTCCTTTGCGGCGCAGGTAGCCCATTCAGGTGAGCCGCTGCTGATCCCCTTTGATTTGTATTCCCATCCCGATTCCGATACCTCAAAGGAAACGGACCAGCGTACGGGCTACCGCACGTGCAGCATGCTTTGTATGCCGGTGTTTAACTCGGATCGGCAGTTGATTGGAGTAACTCAGCTAATCAATAAAACCCGTCAAGGGGAGCACCCGGACTATGACCCGGAAAGTTGGCCGGCGGCTCCGGAGCGCTGGAAGGCGAGCTTCAACCATGGGGATCAGCAGTTCATGGAGACCTTCAATATTCAGGCTGGTGTGGCGCTACAAAATGCCAAGCTGTTTGCGGAGGTGAAGCAGCAGGAGCAGATGCAGAAGGATATTCTGCGATCGCTGTCTGACGGTGTGATTTCCGTGGATCGCAATGGTTCGGTGATTGCCGCCAATGAAAGCGCGAAGGAGTTTTTGGGTTTGCCCCAGTCCTTTATCCTTGAGGGTCGTCCCATTGAGGAAGTGATTCGCATCAAGGTGAAAGAGGAGGGCACAGAGGCGTCCAATAAGTTTGGACAATGGATGAGGACAGCGCTGGGAGATGGCGATGCTGACAACCGACAGCAGTATTATCCCGACCAGATTTTGCTACCGTCTCCGGACGCGCCGAAGCAGGAGGTTGACCTATGGGAAGAGGATGACTCGGAAGAGGCGACGGATGAGCGCAGCGTGAACCTGTCACTAAATACGATCGCCGATGCCCAGGATGCGTCTCAAGTGCGTGGCGCTTTGGTGGTGATGGAGGACATTAGCGATGAGAAGCGGCTGAAGAGCACGATGTATCGCTATATGACCCAGGAGCTGGCGGAGCAGTTGCTAGCCAGTGGCGAAACTAAGATGGGAGGCGATCGCAAAGACGTATCGGTGCTGTTCTCGGATATTCGCAGCTACACCACGCTGACGGAAAGCATGCAGGCGGAGGAAGTGGTTGCCATGCTGAACGAGTACTTCGAATCCATGGTAGACGCGGTGTTTAAGCACAAGGGCACCCTGGATAAGTACATCGGCGATGCGATTATGGCGGTGTTTGGTTCGCCCCTGCCACTAGAGGATCACGCCTGGATGTCAGTGCAAACGGCGATCGATATGCGCCACCGACTGGTGGAGTTCAACGCATCTCGGCGAACTATGGGCAAGCAGGAAATTTCCATTGGTATCGGTCTGCACTCCGATGAGGTCATTAGCGGCAATATCGGATCCAGTCGACGGATGGAGTTTACGGCGATCGGTGACGGGGTTAACCTGGGCTCCCGACTGGAAGGGGCGACCAAGCAGTACGGTTGCGACATTATGATCAGTGAAAACACCTATCAAAAGTGTGGCGCTGACCGCGTGATTGTTCGCGAACTGGATTTCATTAAGGTGAAAGGTAAGACCAAGCCAGTCTCCGTTTATGAGCTAGTGGGAATTGTTGAGGGCGACCTGGCGAGACCAGTATCTGACGAGAAGAAGCAGGTCATTGAATCCTATGCAAAGGGGCGCCAGCATTACCTAGACCGTAAATTCGCCCAAGCAATGGCTGCCTTCGGCTCCGTGCTCGAAATCAACAGCGCTGATAAAGCAGCAGCTCTACAGCTTGGGCGTTGTCAGCACTACTTAACCAACCCTCCCGAAGATGATTGGGACGGTGCTTTCACCATGACTAGCAAGTAGAGATCGCCAGTGAAATTAGTCAGCAAAACTGGCGAATAGGAATCGTCAGCGCAATGCCACGAACACATATCCAAACAAAAGCTCCTCATTTCGCAAGAACGAGGAGCTTTTGTTTGGTCTGCGACCTGCCTAACGTAATTTCAAAATTTCAATCATTACTGCTAGGCTTTCCTCCAGCAGAATTTCCCGTCCCCAACGCTGCAGCTGTTGCGCCATAAGCTCAGCAGCCTTTTGATCCGGTAGTGCCGTCACTAGTTCGGTGCGGCAGGATTGGGCACTTCCACCGGATTCCATTCGCATACATCCGGTGGTTTCAGAGCACAGAATGGTACAGCAGTCGGCGTTTGGATCTTGGGAATTGAGGCTGAGGCCAATAAGGTCGCCGGGAATTTCACCAAAGTCTGAGGTGGGAATTGCCGCTAGTTCAGCTTTGATTGCTCGCCCATTTGCTCCCTCAAAGGTGACGTGCTGAATTTCGTAGGGACCCCCTAGACAGCTATGGCCCCTAGGAGTCCATCCCAAACGGCTGGCAAACCAGGATAGGAACATCAGCGCCTGGGCATCGTTTCCTTTTTCGTAGTCGATTGTGATGTCGTCGATGCAGTTTAGGGCGGCTCGACGCTCTGGGGGATCGAACATAGAGGCGGTCAGCTCTTGCCAGGGCAACAGTCGATGCCAGTTGAGGTCGGCGATGTAGGACTCCTGCTCCACAAGGTTGTGGATTTTGATGAATTCCGAAGCAGGATCGCTAAAGTAGCACGAGTCCAAGATGGTGCAGTTGGCGATCGCCGACAGCCGACCAAATAACTCTTGTTCCGGGTTCGGCGTTGCTTTCCACCATAGGAACTTCGGTAAATCGGGAATCAATAGCCCCGCCACCAGATCTGAAACCCGTGCCAGCGCTTCCTTGGTTCCCCGCAAGGTTACGTACTCACAGCACATTAGGCTATGGCTTTTTGATTTTTGGATAGGGCAGTAGGCGGAAACCTGAGCCTTAACGCCGGTATCTGGTCCCAAGGTTGGACACAGGCTAACAATCCTCGATGGATTGCGCGAGGCGATCGCATCACTAACGCTCGATCCTCGTAAATCCAAGTTACGAATAGCCTTTTTCTCTTCGGACAGCTGCTGATACTCTTCTCGCAGTCGTCCCAGGGTCGCTGAATCCACCCGCGCCGTTACCCGCAAACCATAGGCCATCTGCGCCTGACGGATTGCCTCTCGAGTTTGGGCACCGTGGATACTATCGATCGCCCCCTTATAAAATCCCAGCGCCCCCAAAAGCTGCTGAAACTCCTCCGGCTCGTAAACCACCATGCTAAAAGTGGCCGCCCGAGTCGCCACCCCCGACGTGCTCTCTTGCCCCACCCAAAGACGGCTTAGCTCCGCCTCGATTTCACTCAGGGAAATATCCTTAGGCTTTTGTAATGCGATCGTTGTGCTCATAGCTCTCGACTCCACACATCAAAAAAATAGTTGGTAAAAATCGGAAAAAACGATAACTAGGGCTTGTCACCAATTCAGTCCCAGGAACCTCAAACAATAGGGCTTACATATCCTTTAAAAAAAATGAACCAGCTAATAACAAGCCCTTAGTTCTCAACAAACCAGCCCCCCGGTGATCCCATCTACAATCGTCGCCAGCGCCGTTTATCGCGATTAAGTAACAGCTCTGCCTCCACCGGCTCCCATGTCCCCGCCTCGTACAGCGGAATTGACTCCGGCGACGTCGGTGCCTCCCAAGCCTCCAGAACCGGCGTCAGCACCCGCCAAGCCGCCTCAACCTCGTCATCCCGCGTAAACAGCGACTGATCCGCCAACATACAATCCATCAGCAATCGACTGTAGGCATCGGAACTCGCCTGACCAAAAGCACTGTCATAGCGAAAATCCATATCAACCGATCGCGTCCGCAGGGCACTCCCCGGCGTCTTCACCTCAAAGCGCATCGAGATCCCTTCATTCGGCTGAATTCGCAGCGCCAGTACATTGGGGTTCGCCTGCTTTGCCGCCGATGGGAACATCAACAGTGGCACCTCCTTAAACTGGATCGCAATTTCGCTCACCTTCTTCGGCATTCTCTTACCGGTTCGCAGATAAAACGGCACCCCCTTCCAGCGCCAATTATCAATCGTCAGCTTCAAAGCGGCGTAGGTCGGCGTCGTCGAATCCGGAGGAGCCCCCTCCTCATCGCGATAGCCCGGCACCGCCTTCCCCTTCATCCAGCCGTTGGTGTATTGCCCCCGAATAGCGCAGGATTCCAGGTTGTCCGGATCCGCCAAATGGGTCGCCTGAATCACCTTGACCTTTTCATTTCGGATACTGTCAGCATCCAGGGAATTAGGCGGCTCCATCGCAGTCAAACAAAACAGCTGCATCAAATGGTTTTGCACCATATCCCGCAGTGCTCCCGCCGTCTCGTAATATCCCGCGCGCCCTTCCAGTCCCACGGTTTCTGCCACCGTAATCTGCACGTGATCGACAAACTGACGGTTCCACAGGGGCTCAAAAATAGCGTTGGCAAAGCGGAAGACCAACAGATTTTGAACCGTTTCCTTTCATAGATAGTGGTCAATGCGATAGACCTGCTTCTCGGAGCAAACCTTTTGTACCACCCGATTTAACGCCTGAGCCGACGCCAGATCCCGTCCAAAGGGCTTCTCAATGACCAGTCGGTGCTTATCGGGATCCTCCAACATACCTGCCTGACCTAGCTGCTTTGTGGCTTCCCCGAAGAAGCGCGGTGCAACGGATAGGTAGAAAACGCGATTGCCTCGGGTGCCTCGCTCAGCGTCGAGCTTTTCTAAAAATGCCTTGAGGGATTGGTAGTCATCCGGCTGGTCAATATTGCCGGGATGGTAGAACAGTCCCTGGGAGAATTCCTTCCAAGTTTCCTCAGACTGTAGTCCGCTACCAAAGGACTCAATTCCTTCGCGCATGTGTTCCCGGAAGAACTCGTGGCTCCAGGGGCGACGGGCAACGCCAACGATGGTCAACTCCGGTGGCAAACGACGCTCCAGCTTCATCTCGTAAAGAGACGGAACCAGTTTCCGCTGAGTTAGATCCCCGGATGCGCCAAAGATAATTAGGATTTGTGGTTCCGGAACGCGGTCTTGTTGTAATCCAACTCTGAGGGGATTTTCTTGAAGACTAATCATAAACGTATGCTGAGTTGAAAATTAGTTGGAAGTTAGTAAAAAATTCAAAAAGGATGCAGGAAAGATATGGCAACGAAACCAATAGCTGAGTTGAAAAGCTGGAAGGGCGATCGCCTCCACGGGCCCCTTTCCAAAATCTTCTTTACGAATGCGATATAGATAAAACGCGAGAAAGGTGACGCTGGAAATGTTGGAGCTTATGACGATACGAACCTGATGGATGAAAATTGCAGTCAGCCAGAACTGTTGAAGGGAATGATGTCGTGCGAAAAAACGATCTGACGCAAAAAACAGCAATAAAAACAATGCCTGCCGCTCTTTCTAAAGAGTAGCTTCAGGCAATTCTCTAGAATTTGAGCTTTTCATCGCTCCCTCAGCACCGCTGCCGAAAAGCAGCAAACCAACGACATTGGAAAGGGTTAAACTTTTCTACAGGTTCATGTCACAAAGTCTGGCTAAGTTTCGGATTTATGACTTAATAAAAGACTCAACTAGCGCCACATCATCGGAACTGCCAATAATCAAAGGCGTTCGACCGTGTAGATGCTCAGGAATTACATCAAGAATGGGTTGAATTCCATCGCTTGCACGACCTCCAGCTTGGTCCGCGAGAAACGCTAATGGAGCCGCCTCGTAAAGCAACCGCAATTTGCCCGTGGGTTTTGACTGGGTGCCGGGATACAGGAAAACGCCGCCTTGGAAGAGGATGCGGTGGAAGTCCGAAACCAAGGCACCACTGTAGCGAGCGGTGTACCCTTCGGTTCGATGCACGTAGCGGATATATTCCTGCATTGGCGTATCCCACTGACAGAAATTACCTTCATTAACGCTATAAATCGACCCATGTTTGGGGATCACAATATTCTCGTGGGAAAGAATAAATTCCCCTAGGCTAGGGTCCAAGGTAAAGGCGTGCACGCCGCGACCAATGGAATAAACCAACATGGTGCTGGGACCATACAAAATGTAGCCAGCTCCAATTTGTTTGTGACCACTTTGCAGTAAGTCCTTTGCGTCTCCTAGTTCATCATTCCCTTCTTGCTGGCGAATGGAAAAGATTGATCCCACCATCAAATTAACGTCTAAATTTGATGATCCATCGACGGGATCGTAGAGCAATGTGTAGCGACCTAAGGGGCAGTTTTCGGGGATATAGTAGGGCTTTTCCATCTCCTCGGAAGCGAGGCGGCACACCAGCCCGCTTTGCTCAAAAACTGAGATAAAAACGTCGTTGGCGTAGATGTCCATTTTTTTGACAGCTTCCCCCTGGACGTTGGTTTCTCCGGTAAATCCAAGGGCGTTGTCGACGAGTCCTGACTGGCTCAATCGACGGGCTACTAATTTCCCAGCCAGAGCAATGCGGTTCATCAAGGCGCTTAAGTCCTGAGCGTTGGGACCAAAGCTTTTGAGTTGCTCTAATACGTGGCGCGACAGGGTAGTGCAATCACGATCCAGGGTGCGATCGCTACTCAATCGATGGCTAGATGAGGCAATGACCATAGTTTTATCCGGGTGTAAAAAACAATCCAGCTCAGCTGGAAGGATCAGAAATAAATAAGCTCTAGTTACCTCGTATTGCTCTCTCTACAAGACTAAGAGTTAGTTATTCCACCGTGCTTGAGAGCCTGTATTTAGCAGGGAGAATAACTACAATCTGCCTGCCCCTTAAGGTTAACAATGACCAGAAAGGCGACAACATGAAAAACAAGGCTCTAGCAACAAAATCGAAGACGAAGATAAGAAAGTAAATTCAGTGTTTTGATGCTGATACGTGACTCAATAAAAAGACACGATTGCCAGTCATGAGAAAAGTAGTTAAAGACACAAAATAAATACGGCAAAAAGGGCGTGAGACTTACAGACTCACACCCAACTGGAGAGAATTAGGGCTAAAGGATCAGTGTCCGGCTCTGCCG
>JBCCTE010000097.1:0-8217 GCA_039198915.1 Cyanobacteria bacterium P01_D01_bin.73
CCGCTCCGCCTCCCTCCTCGGTACGGTCCAACTCCTGAAGAATCCGCACAATACGCCGCTGCTTACCCCGGATCGTGTGGCGAACAATTTCCGTCGGGTGAGCAGTGAAAACAAGCTGTACGTCAAGCTGGTCAATCAAACGCTGAATTTGTCGAGGCGGTACGTTAACCCGCTTTAGAAAAGGGAATAGCCAGCTAAAAGTCCCAACTAATCCCTCCGAAGAAGGGGGTACGGTTTTCTCTAGCAAAGTAGCTTCGATCGCCCCTGAGCCTTGACCGCTGGTGCCAGCACCATCAACACCACGGCCAGAATCATTCACCGAGCCCTTAACATCCTTGCCGCCTGTAGCGTTGACTGTCCCGTTGTTGAACGCCCCATTATTTATTGCGCTATTGACGGTGCCGTTACTAGTAATGCTGGGGGGAGAAATTGCATCTTGGATAACGTCCTGAGCTTGGGGCGGTGCCGCGATCTTTTCGCGCTGCACCCGCTGTTCGTAGTGTTGCTCAACGATATTGATTAGCTGGAAATAAAGCGCAAAGGCTCGAGTAGCTTGAATCGCTTCATTCAGATCCAAATCCTCCACCAACGGCAAAACCTCGGCGGTGGGAAAATCTGAAGCCTGCCCCTCCGGTGTGCAGAGATCGCGCATTTTATCCAGCAGATCCACTAATTCCTGGCCGCACTCCTGCTTCAGTACATTGCGCCACTGGTCCTCCACCACCTTGAGACGATGGTGCAAAAACAAATCCGATGCAGAGGATCTGCTGATTCCGCGATCCAGCAGTTGGGTAGTCGAACTCATAAACCCTTGGCTAGCCTTGATTGTTTGACTGAACGTTTTACTAAATGAAGCACGGATTGGCGCCCAACCGGATGACGCTCCAGCGATTCCAGCGTACATCCCGAAAGTCACAGTTTTCGGATTTGTACCAAAACTATCTGATTGATGGGGGGCACCTTTCTAATCCCTGTAACCCTGACCCGCATTTCAGATCATTTGCAACTAATGATTATTTCACTGATTGATTATTCCAGGCTTAGTTTAAATGTTGTTGTCTTGGCGGACGAGGCTTGGGAGGGTACGGAAATATCGCCAACCAGTTCATGGGGATTGCTCCGCGCCTGAATCGTTATCTTCGCCAGAGGAGCTAGCGGAGGCATAGTTATTGTGCAGCAGGGGTAGGCGATCGCCCCGAAATAGCTCTTCCCCCCAAGTTCCTAGCTGATCCAAGCCCGTTGCTATCTGTCGACTGCCGGCGATCGCCGCCAACGCCGACACAGAGACTAATCCCACGCAGAGGGGATGACTGGCTATACTTCCAGCCAAGCCGTAAAGGGGACTATCCGTTACAGTGCTGCTTGACTGTGGCGAAGTGCTTGGCTCCTGATCAGCCTCTGACTGAGAAGTTTTTGACTGATTTGACTGAGAGGTATTGAACAGGGCATCAAGTGCGGCGGAAAGCGATGGAGAGAGACAGTTTGCGAACGAAGACATGGTGAATAGGCGCTTTATGGGCATCGGGCTCATAGATATCAAGGTTACGGGCAAGGTTATGGAAGTTGCATAGGGGCCGAGGTAGCGATCGCCAACCAGGGAATACCCCGATTTACGAGCATCGGATAATGGCGATCGTCTCGGCAAAATAATCGCTAAAGGTTAGAAAAAGTTTGAGAAATAAAACGTATGGACAAGAAAGATAGCCAAAAACGTGGACGCAGATCGTATTGAACAAGACAACACGGGCAGACAATATCCGTGGAGTTCAACTTGAGGCGTGCTTCGCTTAAACTCCAGAAGCGCTGCGAAATAGTGGATTGAGTTAGCGACGGTCCCCAGTGTGCCACCGGACGTCCTTTACACTGGCTTTGAAGACTTTACATGCTGATCTCGCGCTGCTTCTACATAACTCGAGCCCCGCGCAGCCTATCACCAATGCTCCTAGCTGAATTCACATCCCCCGGTCCCATCCTCTTCAACATCGGCTCCTTCGAGCTGCGTTGGTATGGATTTTTAATTGCGTCGGCTTTGCTGCTGGCGGTGTTTTTATCCCAGTCCTTGGCGCGACGGCGGCAGATTAACCCAGAGGTAATGGGCGATGTGGCGATTTGGCTGGTTATCGGAGCCATCCCCTGCGCTCGGCTTTATTACGTCCTGTTTAGTTGGGATAACTACGGCGGAGACCTGGGGCAGATTATCGCCATTTGGAACGGCGGCATCGCCATTCACGGGGCGATTATTGGCGGGACCATTGGGGCGCTGCTGTTTGCCAAGATTAATAAATTTTCCTTTTGGCAAATGGCGGATTTGGTCGCGCCATCGCTGATTCTGGGGCAGGCGATCGGGCGATGGGGCAACTTTTTCAATTCTGAAGCTTTCGGTGGACCGACGGATTTGCCGTGGAAGCTGTTTATTCCCCTGAACCGCCGCCCCCCTGGCTACCTGCAGGTTGAGTATTTTCACCCTACATTTCTGTACGAATCCCTGTGGAACCTGATGGTTTGTGGGGCGCTGCTGTGGATTTTCTTCCGTAGTTTGCGAGGGCTTTGGCCGCGGGTGCGACCGGGGGCGTTATTTTGTATCTATGCCATTGGCTATAGCTTTGGGCGGTTATGGATTGAGGGATTGCGCACCGATAGCCTGATGTTTGGCGAAGTTCGGGTGGCTCAGTTGGTCAGTATTTTGGGCATTAGTTTGGGCACGCTGGGGCTGTGGTGGCTATACGGTGCGCGGCGATCGCTCCCCGATGTCAGCAATTATCTCCCCCCCCTAAAACCTGCTGGCGATCCGGCAGAGTCCAACGGCGGTCAAACCTAGGATTGGGTTGGGGGCAACCTTTGCTTAGACCACCATCACAATTTGAAAAAGTCCATTAAGCAGGCACAACTGGCACGGCGGTCGGTAAGATACCTTCGGCAAGGTTATAGTCGGTCCAGCGTAAATTGGCAGTGGCAAGCGTTACTCGGGGCTGTCATTAATTCAACTCAAACTCAATGTCTGAAAAGGTTTCAGCCCCCAGCACTTTTTGTCCTAAGGGCGTGTAATCTTTCGTGCGTAGAGCTTCTGGTATTTGATTGATGACGCGCCCTAGGCAGCAGCGTCACCCCGTATTAAGACCGAACTTAACCGTCGGTTCTTTCAAGCTATTGGTTGTATTGGGTTTAAGGGGCAGTGGCAAAATACAAGCGAATTTTATTGAAACTAAGCGGTGAGGCGCTGATGGGACAACTGTCCTACGGCATTGACCCCGCCATTGTTAAGGGGATTGCTGAGGAAATTGCTCTGGTGGCGGAGCAGGGGATTCAGTTGGCGATCGTAGTGGGCGGCGGCAATATTTTCCGGGGCGTTAAGGCGGCAGCGGGTGGTATGGACCGGGCTACCGGCGACTATATTGGCATGATTGCTACGGTGATGAACGCTATGACTTTGCAGGATGCCCTGGAGCGTATGGGGGTGCCGACTCGGGTACAAACGGCGATCGCCATGCAAGAGGTCGCGGAACCCTACATCCGCCGCCGCGCCATCCGGCATTTGGAGCGAGGACGGGTGGTGATTTTCGGAGCAGGATCCGGTAATCCCTTTTTTACGACGGACACCACGGCGGCGTTGCGAGCAGCGGAAATTGACGCGGAAGTAATATTCAAGGCCACCAAGGTCGATGGGATTTATGATTGTGATCCGGCGACCAATGCGGACGCTAAACGCTATACAAGCCTGAATTACACCCACGTGCTAGCCAATGACCTGCGGGTTATGGATAGTACGGCGATCGCCCTGTGTAAGGAAAACGATATTCCCATCATGGTGTTCGACCTGACCACAGAGGGCAATATTAATCGCGCGGTGATGGGTGAATCGGTTGGAACAATTGTGGGAGGAAACTGCGATGTCGTCTGAGATGCTGTCCGAGCTTGAAGAGAAAATGAAAAAGTCCGTGGATTCGACCCTGCGGGCATTTAATACCTTGCGCACCGGTCGAGCCAACACGGCGCTATTGGACCGGGTTGAGGTGGACTATTACGGTACGGCGACCCCGCTGAATCAAATTGCTGGAATTACGGTGCCCGATTCCAGCACCATCGTTATTCAGCCCTATGATGCCAGCGCTCTGACCAATATTGAGCGGGCGATTTCCATGGATTCTTCCCTGGGCTTAAATCCTAATAACGACGGCAAGCTGATTCGCCTCAATATTCCCCCCCTAACCGAGGAGCGTCGTAAGGAATTAGCGAAGGTGGCTTCAAAATACGCGGAAGAGGGCAAAGTGGCGTTGCGGAATATCCGTCGTGATGCGATCGACGGAGTTCGCAAGCAGGAGAAGGCGAGCGATATCTCCAAGGATGAGTCGCGGGATTTGCAGGACGACATCCAGAAGGTCACCGACAAGTTCTCTAGCAAAATTGACAGCCTTTTGAAAGACAAAGAAAAGGAAATTATGTCGGTTTAATCTGAATTCAGAAAGGTTTTGAAACTCGATTGACAGCGGCATCCAGCTCTGGTTGCTACATAAAACAAATAGAATAAGCGCCCCAGACTAATCGTGAGCCTAGGGCGCTTATTTCGTGCGCCAATGATCTTGCCAGCGCCCCAGGTTTCTGGTGTTGGGCGCTGACATTAGCAACCGACCGTGTTAGCCGATAGACGCTCCGAAGAAGGTGAAGCTGCTTTGGGTAACTTGAGCTGCAAAGGTGTTTTGCAAGACTAGCTTGGATCCTTCGTCGCCGCCCAGAATTACTTCCGTATTAATTTGCAGACCAATCTGCACCTCTCGGATTTCCAGTTGGGCAAAGGTTAAGCCGTTAATGCCCAGCCTGTCCAGCAGCGGATCAAAGTCAACGATGGTATCAATACCGCGACCTAAGCCGTAGTCAAAGCGATCGCTACCAGCGCCGCCCATCAACATATCGTCGCCCATATCGCCGGACAGCACGTCATTGCCGTTGCCGCCCATCAACATATCGTTGCCTTTACCGCCGTTGACGATGTCGTCATCATCGCCACCCATCACTTCGTCGTCTCCTTGGTTACCGTTGACGCGATCATTACCGCCGCCACCGTTAACGCGATCATTACCGCTGCCACCGTTGCCCACGTCGTCCCCAGCTTCACACTCAATGGTGTCGTTGCCGCCGTCGCCGTTGACCATATCGTTACCATCGCCGCCGGATACCGTGTCGTTGCCGTCGCCGCCAGACACCATATCGTCGCCGCGATCGCCCGAGAGCATATCGTCCCCAGCGCCACCGCCAACGGTATCGTTATCCGCGCCGCCGTTAATGGTGTCGTTACCGCCACCGCCGGTTACGTTGTCGTCTCCTGAATTTCCGTTCAAGAACAGATCGCTGAAAACGCCGCGCAAATCGGCAAAGAAGTCACCGCCGCCGCCGAGACCGAATAGCTTCGGCGCGCCGTCGGGCAGCACATCGCCCACCAACTCGACAATATCGCCACCAGCTCCCAGGAACCCGTCTAACGGCAGCTCTGAATCAATATCGAAGGGCAGGGCAACGGCGAAAGCACTGAATTCAATATCGGCGCTGGCTTGGAACTGCTTGAAAGAGAACACTCGACGGGTAGTGGGATCCGATTCTTCCGTGTTGTCCGGCACGTTAATTTTCAACCCGCCGCTAAAGCTTTGCCCAGAGAAGTTGTAGCCTCCGTTCGCCCTAAAGCCACCGACGCGCACGTTGGCATCCTGATCGGACGACGGTAAGTCCACATCCACTGCACCGCCAAAGCTGGCCGTTTGCAGATTGAACGAGAAAGAGGACGAGAAGCTGACCTGGGAGAAGTTGAAGCTAAATTGAGGCTCGTTGGAATCGGGCAGGACGGCGAAGAAATCGAGAATCGTATCGATAATGCTGCTGCCGAAGTCGAAATCGAAGGCGCTGCCGGAGCCTAGCTGCAAATTAAAGGATGTGGTTTGAGCGGCAATCAACTGCTCAAATTGGAAAACAAAGCCGCCGTTGTCGTCAGTGGTGGGGTCGAGGTCGGTGGAATCATCTATGTCCGGACCGCCGTCGTTATCGCTCCCATCACCGCTGTCATCGTCGTCATCGTCATCGTCGTCATCGTCATCGTCGTCATCGTCATCGTCATCGTCGTCATCGTCATCGTCGTCGTCGTCGTCGTCGTCGTCGTCGTCGTCATCGTCGTCGTCGCTATTGCTTCCGCCGCCTCCGTTGCCACCAGGAGATGGGTTGGGTGGGGGCGGTGTGGAGACTGCGGTGTCGAAGTTAAAGGTTAGTTCTGTATTTTGGTTGCCTGCGACATCCATAACGGTGCCGGCGGCTAGCTTAAGGGTGTAGCTGGTGGAGGCACTGAAGTCGACGTCGGGGTTGATAATAACTACGGTTGCATCGCCGCTGGTGTCGAGGGTCGCCGTAAAGGGCACTAGGGTGCCTTGGGAATCTCGCAGTTCTAAACCAGCAGTAATTTCCCCTAGGGTGATTTCGCTGCCAAGGGTGGGCGATCGCAATCCTTCGGTAAAGGTAAGCCGTAAGTTGTTGTCGAGCTGATTTAGGGCGATCGTTGTAAACTCAACTCCCTCGCCAGCGGTGCCAGACAGCAGCTTTACCGAACCAATGTCAGGGGCGGTAGTGTCAGAGGAATCCAGGCTAAATTCTGCGGCATTGGGGTTGCCTGCAATTTCATTGCCCGCCTTGTCCCGCGCTTCATTTTCCGTGAGGGACACCTCGTAGGTGGTGGTGCCGTCGCTAACCCAGTTATTGCCGCCTTGGGGGGTAATGGATAGGGTTTTGTCGTCCACCACTGCCAGGGTGAAATCGTTGAGATTTACGTCTGTGGTGCCATTGGTGGTGCGCGCCTTCAAGTCAACTAGGGAAACCAGGTTATTAAGGGTAAACGCCCCGCCCCCCGGCGCAGTTAGGGACTCTGAGAATGTGATGGTTAAAGCACCGGTATCGCTGGTGGGGCGGGTTATGCTCTCAACGGTGGGGGGCCTGGTGTCAATCAGAAAATTTTGATTGGCAACGTTCCAAAATAAATCGGTGACGCTCGCCGAATCAATAAACATGTCGACGGTGTTGTTAGGTACCGTCACGTTGGTTGCCGTGGGCGTATCAAAGGTGACGCCGCTGTTGGTGTCGGCAGGGTCGGGGGTGATAACGATGGAGTTGACCAGCAGTTCGTTTTCGCCCGATTTCAGGCGATCGCCCGCCACAAAATCATAGGAAAAATCCAAAGTGCTGCCGCTGGACGTGTTGCCCAAGCTTGCTGAATCAACCGACACTCGAATGTCGTTACCGCCTTGATCAACGGCGTTTAGAACAAGCTCAATTTTGGTGTTTACCGGGGTTGCGCCCAAAACTTTGAAGTTAAAAGCGTTTTCGGCACCGCCGCCGCTCTCCTGTTGGGGCACCACGGAAAATTTAACCGTGTCCCCCACATTCAAAAATTTATTATCGCCGTCAGTTACAACCGTTGCAGACGACGTATCAATGTCAGCGCTAAAAATTTTTAGCATTGTTAAATTCCTAATTAAGAAACTCGCGTTAAGTCTTGGCAGTAAGAGAGCAGCGCAAAGTCATCGTTGTTAGGAGTGAGAATCTTAATAGTGCGCACCAAAATTCCCTGAAACCCTAATGGGTGTCCAGCTAAGTCGCGCATTTTAAGATTAAGGTTGGATAATTTCCCAAAAAAGTTCCGAGACTTTTTCAGATCCGGAAAAGGAAAGAAATCGTTACGCCTGCTGCGCCTTTCATGACGAAGCACGTGCGCTTGTGGGTAAAAGACTCTTGTGGATAAAAGACTAAGGCTCTACGCGGTCTTGAATCTTACCCCTGTACCAATAAAATTATTGAACACTTTGAGCATCGCGAACCCAGGCGCTGTCGTCCCTACTGCTAACCTAGGCTTTGGTCAAGTACCCAATAGCAGGCAAGGGGCACTGGCATCGGCGGCACAGTTTTTATTTCCCTATCGACGCACTTTTCACACGCACCATGGAATTACAGGTTGGCGATCGCGCCCCAGATTTTGAATTGCTCGACGGCGAGGGCAACACCGTTAAACTTGCCGATTTTCAGGGCAAGCGGGTGATTTTGTGTTTTTTGCCGCGAATTCTGGCTGGCGATCGCGAAATCCACAGGCTTCTTTGGTGCAGCCGGGGGTATTGTCGCGGGGATAAAAATACAAAATCACCCGCTTGCCCTGAAAATCGGCAAGTTTAACGGTGTTGCCCTCGCCGTCGAGCA
>JBCCTE010000098.1:0-8158 GCA_039198915.1 Cyanobacteria bacterium P01_D01_bin.73
ATTTGAATTTATTAGCTCTGCCTCGCCGAAGCATTACCAGCCCATGCCGCCGAACTTTGGCATTATTCCGCCCCTGGCTGAGAAGGTGCGCAATAAGAAAGAACGCTATGGGTGTTATCGCGATCGCGCCCTCAATGATTTACAAGCCTGGTCCATAAACTACCTTCAGGAGAAGATCTCTGTATCTGTTGGTTAGGGAACGATACGTTAACGGTCTTGACGCCTCTCCATCTCTGTTGCTATTTGCTGAAGAGCAGCATACTTCGTGAAATCAAACCCTTCTTCCCTCAAATCACTGGTTCCATACACGGTTAGATGTACCATCGCCCAAAGGGGACCTTCTGGAACTTCTTCTGCCGTTGGAATCCTTTCTTTCGAGGATCTAAGACGAGTCATGACAATTTCACCTGCTACATGTCCGACTGCCCACCAGGCGTAGTCTCCTTCTGACAACTTAACGGGCTGGTCAAGTAAAGTTGTTTGATTTTTTCCGAAGGGCATTTTGCGACACGCAGAAATATTTGGTGAGACATGGATAGGCATGGTTAGCGATGCCCGATTTCAATCTTGTACTGATAACACCCAAGCTGAGCCCAGCGGTACAAAAGACGCTAGCGGCGAACAATCTGGCGGAGCGATCGCCAGGGACTGGAGCCGGTAGCGATGGCCCACCGCCACAATAGCAGGGTCGCTATTTGAATTTATTAGCTCTGCCTCGCCGAAGCATTACCAGCCCATGCCGCCGAACTTTGGCATTATTCCGCCTCTGGCAGAGAAGGTGCGCAATAAGAAGGAGCGCTATGGGTGTTATCGCGATCGCTCCCTTAGCGATTTGCAAACCTGGGCATTAGACTCCTTACGCCGAGAGGTAGCTGTTGCGGTAGTTGGCTAGGATGCGGTTCTCTATTTGCGGATTGTTGATGTCCTAGGCAATGTATTGGGGTTTCGGCGATCGCCACCAACAAATCATCCATTGCCTGACGCAACACCGAAGCGGGCTGATTGGAATGGTTCACCAAAATACTGAATGCCACCCAGGTGCGATCGCCGTGGGGGAAATAACCTGATAGCGCTGAAACGCCGGTTAGAGTACCGGTTTTAGCGATTAGTCGACCTTCCAGAATCGGGTCCTTAAAGCGATTGCGTAGGGTGCCCGTTTCTCCCGCAATGGGGAGCGATCGCTGAAATGTGACATCTTCGGGCGATCGCCACATTCCATTCAGTAAAGTCACCAGCGCCTGGGGCGTCACCAAGTTTTGCCGGGAGAGACCAGAGCCGTCCGCAACTCGGTAACTGTTAGGTTCAACCCCTAGCTGGTTTAAGGCATCTTCCAAGGCTTGGCGCGATCGCTGGGCGGACGGTAAAAACTGACGAGGCTGCCTCTCCTGATGTGGCCAATTCAGCCCTAACCACCCCAACAGCATCTCGGCATAGAGATTATTGCTGACTTGATTGGTGGTGTGCACTAACTCCCCAAGCTGCGGCGACACGTAAATATCTAGATTTGCTAAGTCGGATCGATCTGGAGAGTTGTGGATAACCTGGACCCTTCCCACTTCGATACTGCGTTGTTCCAATGTCGCCCACAAAGAGTCCCCTAAGTATTGAGCCGGCTCGGGCACTGCGATGCTAGTTAAATCCATTGTGCCAGCGGGGATGGTGCCAGTGAGATACAAAATTCCGTCCCAGCCGGTGGTGATGGTAATGGCGGCAGGAGTATTTGCATCAGTAGTGACCACTCGATTGTGGAATATCCACTGCTGTCCAGCGATTGGGTCTGAAACCTCAAGCTGGGTAAATTCGTCCACCGATACGCCGGTAATTTCAAGCGTCATTCGGTTTTGATTCAAAGCCGCCGTGGACACGGGAGCGCCATAACCAAACGCCAAATCTCCCCATTCCCAGGAAGAAATCCGCCCCCGCGTTGCCAGCCCCATATCCGACGCCCGCACCCACAGGGTGTCAATAGCTTTAATATCCGCTGCCGCTACCGCCTCCGCAAACTGGTCGAGCACCTCCTGATTTAAGGTGGGATCTCCCCAAGTGAGTAGCCATAGATTGGGGCTCCCTTGCCCCGGACGTTGCTCCAGGTCTAGGGAGGTTAGGGTTCTAGCGTTGCTGCCTATTTGGGTTAGGGCGGCGGCGGTGGTGATTAGCTTGGCGTTGGAGGCGGGGTTAAAAAACTGTTCGGCGTTATGGGATAGCCATGGTTCCGGCAACGGGGTGGTTGTGTCGGATGCGGCGGTTAGCGGTTGTACCAATACGCCCCAGTGCGATCGCCGCAGCTTAGGGTCCTCCAGCATTTGGTTGAGATAGTCCTGGGGCGATCGCTTACAGGCATTGGCGGCGGTTGCTACAGTCTCGAAAGGTTGGACAGAACTAGGGTGGGAGTCGGGAACACTACCAGCAACTTGGATCGGGTGTAGGATGCCCGCCACTGAAGCCATGGCGATCGCGCCGAGTTGCTGAATAACAGTGCTCATTTTGTTGCTTCCCTACGTTATCTGCCCTGCTCCGGTTCATCTTAAACGGTGGAGAGCGGGGCCAAATTTCGTGGTTATATCCTAGTGAGGCGCAGCTTCCGCGCCCACAATCATCAGTTGTGCAATCTCATCCGTTGGCAGGTCTTCCGCAATGACTCAGCGAATTTCGCCCTTTCGCCGAGAAATTTGGCTCCTTATTTTTGGCCGACTTCTCCTTCAATTAGGCACCGGTTTTGTACTGGTCTACGCGCCCATTTATTTCGTTAACCAACTAAACTTCACTGCCACCTCCGTTGGCTTAGCCGTTGGTGCCGGTCAAGTGGCCGGGGTCTTGGGGCGCATCTTAAGCGGTTCCCTGGCAGATTCCCCCAAATTTGGGCGGCGACTTGTTTTGATACTGTCGGCGATCGCCTCAGTCCTTGCCGACGTCGCCTTTATCGCCACCTCCAACTTTCCGCTACTGCTCCTGGGCAACCTGCTAATGGGGTTCGGCGTAGGATTGTACTGGCCCGCCATGGAAGCGTTGGTGGCGGACCTGACCACCTCTGAAACCAGCCGCGATGCCTATGCCCTCTCCCGCCTAGCCGACGTAATTGGTCTGGGAATGGGCATTGCCTTTGGTGGTTTGCTGATTGCCACAACGGGCATGTACACGCTGCTGTTTATTATTGACGGCGTTTCCTTCGTTGTCTTCGGCGCGCTGCTGGGGATTTTTGTGCGCGATCGCCTCCCCAAGTCACCCGTCAAACACGATCAAACCCGCGCCTGGAAACGCGCCCTCAGCGACAGCACCCTGCGGGTTTTCGTAATCGTCAACACCCTATTTACGGTGTACCTATCGCAAATTGACTCCACCCTGCCGCTGTACCTCACCAATATTGTCAAACTCGACGACGGCAGCGGCTTCTCAGAAAGCATGATTAGCTGGCTCTTCTCGTGGCACATCGCCTTCGCTGCCCTGACCCAGCTCCCCGTTTCCCGCTTCACCCGCGTCCACAGCCACGCCAAAACCCTTGCCGCCGCCGCCGGACTGTTTGCCGTTGGATTTTTCTGCATCTGGGTTGCCGGCAGTGGGGGCGATCGCGCCATTATCCTGTCCGTCGTTGCCCTCAGTATCCTGTCCCTGGGCATGGTCACCTACGCCCCATCCGGCTCCGCCTTCGTTATCGATATTGCGCCGGAATCTTTGCGGGGCACTTATCTGGCGATCGGGTCCCTGTGCTGGGCGGCGGGCTATAGCATTGGCCCCAGCCTCGGCGGATTGGCGTTGGATGCGTCTCCGGCGATCGCCCATCAGTATTGGCTATACCTAATGCTAAGCAGTGGCGTTTGCTGGCTAATCCTAATGGAACTCCGCCGCCAGGTTCATCGCCGCTGGCAGCGATCTGCGGAAAAGAAGACTTTGTAGTCCACAGGCACACTTGGCCCAGCTTGCGAATTTCTCAAACTACAAACCGGCTTCGATCGCCCGAATCACCGTCTTAAGAATCTGAATGCGGGCATGAAGTTTGCTATTTGCCGCCACCAGCTCCCAGGGCACTGCCTCAGTGTTGGTTTGGTGAAGCATCTCATTCACTGCCTGGTAATAATCGCTCCATTTTTCACGATTACGCCAGTCTTCGTCGGTAATCTTATGGGACTTGAAAGGGTTACTTTGTCGCTCTTCAAAGCGCCGTAGCTGCTCATCGGCATCAATATGCAGCCAGAACTTCGCCACGATAACTTGCGATCGCCGCAGCTGTTCTTCCAGGGCATTAATCTCCCCGTAGGCTCGCATCCAATCCGCCTTAGGCGTCAAGCGCTCCACCCGCTCCACCAACACCCGTCCGTACCAGGTGCGGTCAAAAATGGCGATGGAGCCCTTGGACGGTAAGCATTGCCAAAAGCGCCACAAATAATGGTGCCGTCGTGCCTCATCATTGGGAGCTGCAAAGGGATATACGCGATAGGCGCGGGGATCAAGAGCATCGGTCAGCCGCTTAATCGCTCCCCCTTTCCCCGCCGCATCCCAGCCTTCAAACAACAGCAACACAGCGCGATTATGCTCATGTAAAGACAATTGCAGGTGGCGCAACCGTAGCTGATGTTTCGCTAGCTCCGCCTTGTAGCGATCACGACTCAACCCCTCCGTTAAATCAACCTTCGCCAGAAAGTCTGGCGTGCCCCCCCTGCCCTTGCTCGCCTTGGGTCCGTTGCCATAACCACCCACGCCATTGTCTAGATAGCTATTGTCGCCGTCATTCCTCTGCAAACTGGCTAAGGTGTCCGCCGTAAATCCCGTTGGGCGAGAGTGGTTGAGTGAAATTCGATGATGGGCCTCCGCCAACGCCGTGGAGATCACGTCAAACATGGTTTTGAGCACTTGGATGCGAGCCCAGCGCTTATCGTTACCTGCAATCACGATCCAAGGTGCATCCAGCCCGTCGGTTTCCGCTAGCATTGTCTCCGCGATCGCCTGGTAATCCTGGTAGTGCTTAACCTGCTGCCAATCCTCCGGGCGCACCCGCCACGCTTCAAAGGGATCCGCCTCGTGGGCCCGGAGGCGCTTTTTCAGCTCCCGCCGTCCCACGTGGATAAAAAATTTGGCGATCACGACCCCGTCACTGGCCAGCAGCCGCTCGAACTCATTGACCTCCTGCACCCGCGACTTAAATTCCTTGTCGGAAATGCGTTGCAGAAGACGATCCTCCAACAGATGGCTGTACCAACTGTGGTAAAAAATCCCGGTTTTCCCCCGCCCCGGCAGCCGCTGCCAAAAGCGCCAAAGCCACGGATAACGACGCTCCTGGGGGGTTGGGGTAACGATGGAATGGACCGTAAACCCGCGGGGGTCCATATGCTTCAGCATATGCTGGACGATTTTGCCTTTATCCGCAGCGGCCCAACCATCCAAAACCACGACCACCGGCAAATTCGCAGCCCGACATTCCTCCTGAAGCGATCGCAACTGCAGGGTCAAGGGTTCAATGCGCTCTCGATAGGTCTCCTTATCTAAGGAGGTATTGAGATCCACGCGGTCCAACATAAACAACTCCCAGCAGCGGTAGATGACGCCCTAAAACGACTGACCGATCACACCCAAAAATGATTAAGAGCAACGAGCCCGGTCATTGCTCAACGCCGCCCTAAGCTTTGACCCATAATGCTAAGCCACCACCCTTGCCTCGTGCAGCGATCGCGGCTTCACTTGTCCAAAAATAATTAAAAAACGGTCGATCCTTCAGCGGTCGCTCCGTAAATGTGGCGTCGCTGGCAGCGCCGTCGCCAATTTCTCCGCGATATATCACCCAGGATCCCACCGCTACTGACCACTGGGTAAAGTCAAACGCTAGGGTTTGTCGCCCGGCGATCGCCTCAATGGGTCCCGTCACCGTCAGGGCGATCGCCCCCAGCTTCACCCGATTAATCGCCCGACCGGTATTGGTAGCAATATCTGCCGCACCATCTGCCGCACCATCTGCCGCACCGTCAGGCACCGCATCATCGCTCGACTCAGCAGAACCCGAAGCATTGTAGCGAATGGTGATGTTGGGCACTCCAGGTAAATAGCGCCCTGCCCCGATCGCCTTCCCCGCTTTCTTCCGCGTTTTCTTGGTGCCCGTCACAAAAATCAGCCGCCAACTTCCCAGCACCTGCTCCAAAGCTAACTCTCGCCGCTCACCCCGCCGTCCTCGCTCCAAAGCCATCATCGCCGCCACCACATCCTCCGGCGTAGGGCGATCGCGCCCCTTGCCCTGGGCAACATCTCCCGCACCGTAGGCGATCGCCACCTGTTGTAACGTTGTGATCGCCGCTTCAATATCTACCGTAGACACCGCCCCTAACCCCACAGCAATACTTCTAACAGCTAACAGCAGTACTCCAACCGAACTATTATCCAATCTCCCAGGTCGTCCGCGGCGCAAATAGCACACACCACTACTGTCCCAACAGGCGATACTTGACGCCCTCCGCAATTCGCTGCCCCAAATACTCCGGAATCAAGCTTTCGTTGGGACCCAGTAGATACAAAATCAGCCGCGTCCGCCCCCGCCATACCAACAAATTGGCATTCACCACCAGCAAATCCTCTTGCCAAATGGCGTACATCACCTTGTAAAACAACCCCGGCTGGTTGTCTGCCTCAATCAACAGCGCCGGCAAGTGGAACACCGGATCCACGTAAAACTCAGTCTCGACCTGCTCCAAGCCCGCGTCCAAATTAAACTCAACCGCCAGCATCTCCTCCACTTCAAAATGTCCCGCCAGCGCCTCCTGAATTGCGCGACAGACGTTATCCGCCGTCTTTTCCGTCAACCCCTGGCTGCCGCGGGACACCACCAGCTTGATAAACACCAGCATTGGCGCGTGGACCTGCCCGTAGAGACTGAGGTTATGAATCGTCAGTCCATAGGCGGCAAGCACCCCAAAAATATCGCTCAGCAGAAACGATTGATTACGATAGGCAAACTGTAGAACGCTTTTATTTCCCTCAGGATCAGGCTTCAGCTCAATGATGGCCTGGCGGGTGCGATATAGCCGATAGGCAAGGCGCAGATTTTGCAGCTGAATATCATTGCTGACAAACTGCTCATAGAACTGAGGAAACGCCCGGTTAAAGCGCTTTAAAAGGTCTAATGTCGAGGATTTAAGACCCGAAGTCATAGCAAAGAAAAGAATCGCTGTTGCGATCGCTAATTAAGTCAAGATGCCCAGCTCAGTCCTGAATCAACCCATCCGTCATTTAAGTCCGCGCGGGCTCCTATATCCATGTCCTAAGAGCGATCTAGAGTCAGATATCTAGAGCCAAACATCTGAAGCCCAAATTTAGCTTCAGTCAGGTGGATTAGTCCCCCTTCTTCGGCCTAACGCATTGCCTCAGCTGCGCCGCGATGGCGCACACTAGCAACAATAACACTGCAATACATCTGCCTTTAGCGTCGATACTGGCACTTATCCGTAAGGTCTCAACTGATTTATCAGTGACACTGTTAAAAAAGTTTCAGGCTTGAGAATGGGGACACCAGTGAATACGCAAAGAGTCGATCAGCGCAGATCAATGTTGAGTGAATGGATACAGCAGGATCGGAATTGTAGAAAAGGTTTTGGTGAGGGCAGTATCAGCGCAAAAGCCGATATATCCTCCTCCTCTCGTTCAGTTCTTCGCCCCGTACAAAACAGTGTCCAAAAGCAGAATTGAATGCGAATGGAACAATTTCTACGGTCTACCCCCTGCCTTTGTCTCTCTGTTATTTACGCTATTTCCGTCTCCCGCCTTTCTAGACTACCCAAATAGCTTGGCTGAAATCTGTCCCGACCTTAGCCTTCAGTTTTGAGTCGTAAGAGCGCTGCAATTTAGGCTCCATCGATAAACCGTCACCCACGGGGTAATGCCGCGTAATACAATGCAAGTCGATTAGTGCGAAGCAATCAGCAAAAGCAAATGCTTACTGCGGATAATTAACTTAACCTGTGCGGCCGACTTTGCCTTGGCGATCGCCCACTGGCTGCCCACCATTCCATCCACCTAGTCCAACCGTCGCCTTCATCTTATTCGCATGGGTTTTTGGAAAAACTTATTCAGTACAGCCGACGGCTCCACAACCGCCCGCAGTAATGTGGTTTTAAATGGCACAGATACACTATCTGCCATCGGCAACACTGACGAGCAACAGATCATATTTAGCACCGAGCGC
>JBCCTE010000099.1:0-8149 GCA_039198915.1 Cyanobacteria bacterium P01_D01_bin.73
CGCAAATACGTACATTTCGCGAGAATTAAAAAAGGATTATGTCTCAAACTATAACGCAGCAGCGTACCGATCGATGAAAACCGCCGTAGGACGCCACTCTCCATTACCCTGATTAGGGGCAATTCAATACTGTGTGCTTCGCCGCGCACTTATTTGGTTGCGTATGAATTTTTAGACGAAACCTGCTCCGTTCCGAGGGGTGAATTCCCCGTAATCGCAGTGAAAAATTGCAGCGCCGTTCTTGCTGCATGTTTTGAAAATAATTCGTGAGGAGATTGTTCAATGAAAGCAGCCGATATTATGACCCGCGACGTCTTGACCATTAAGGGGTCAGCTACGGTGGCGGCGGCCGTTAAGATGATGCGTGAAAAAAAGCTGCGATCGCTAATCGTTGATCGTCGCCACGATCAAGACGCCTATGGAATTGTGACCGAGACGGATATCGTCTATAAGGTTACGGCCTACGGATTGGATCCCAACGAAATCCGAATCCACGAAATTATGGCCAAGCCCTGCATCGTGGTTAGCCCTGATTTGGAAGTGGAATATGTGGCGCGGCTGTTTGCCAATACCCGTATTCGTCGGGCTCCAGTGGTAGAAGGAAAGCTGCTGGGTATTGTCTCCACAACCGATATTCTCAACAAGGCAACCTTTGTTAAGGAGCCGAAGAGTCTGCGCCTGAAGGACCGTATCCGTGAGGCGATCGAAAGTGCCCGGTCCACCTGTGCTGCCAATGGCGCGACCTCCAAAGAGTGCGCCGCTGCGTGGGATGAAGTAGAAGAGCTTCAGGCTGAGCTAGCTCACCAACAGGCTCGCTCCATTGAGAAAAGCGCCTTCGATGAGTACTGCGAAGACAATCCTGAAGCCCGTGAAGCCCGCGATAACCGCGAGTACGACATCTAGGTACCCCAAGCTGGAGCCTGATTTAAAGCTCTAAGTTGTCAGGTTGACGTTGGTTGGGGGCAAAGACCCAGCCAGCGCCATCTAGCGCAAAGTACCCGATCGCAAAATGCTCACCAACAGCCACAGCGCTAGAATCGCCGCCGCCACGAACAAGACATCGCTCAGCAACTGAACTTGGGCACGAGGTTGCGTCGACGCCAGAACTGCCGTGCCAATGATCAACGCGCTAAGGACAGTGCCAAAGGTACGACGGTTAGCAGCCCGTTCAATACTGCGCCGCAGCGAATCAACGCCGCCAATGGTCACGTTGAAGTTCAAGTTTTCAGACGCCAGCCGATCCAACAAAAAGCCAAACTGGCGTGGTGAGGTTAGGGACAAATTTTTAAATTCCAGCGCCGTTTGCAAAATGGACTGTAGCGGGCTCTCTCCCAAAATTTGATTTTGCAGCAGGTCCCCAAACAGCGGCTGCAACTCCTTTTCAAGATCCAAGTTGGGATTAAGCTGTCGCGCTGAACCCTCCAGATTCGCCAGCGATTTTGCAAATAGCCCAATATTTCCCGGCCACCGCAAATTATTGCGCACCCCCGTTTGCAGAACCTGCTGAAAGACTTCGCTGGTGTCGATTTCCGCTAGGGTTAGGCTGTAGTATCGCCGCAGCAGCCGCCCATAATCCGTTTCAAGCTGCACCAGATCGATGGGGCCCACCGGGTCAGCTAGCTCCAGGGAAATTTGCGCGCATCGCTTGGGGTCCGTTTCTAGAATTGCGAGCACCAGCTCCGTCAAAATCCCTCGGGTACGGCCGTCCATCATGCCCACCATGCCGCAATCCAGAACGGCAACACGACCATCGCGCAGGTAAAACAAATTGCCAGGGTGGGGATCGGCGTGGAAAAAGCCGTCGATTAGATACTGGTGCATAAAGGCGCGCACCAGTTGAGCGGTAATGGCTTCTGCTTCCTTGCGATTTTGTT
The DNA here is from genome assembly GCA_039198915.1 of Cyanobacteria bacterium P01_D01_bin.73. Lineage (GTDB taxonomy): Bacteria > Cyanobacteriota > Cyanobacteriia > CACIAM-69d > CACIAM-69d > CALGDE01. The sequence continues at coordinate 1,875 of JBCCTE010000099.1, forward strand.
CACCGTCCAGAAGGCTGCCGACCGTTAGGATGGGCTGCCCGTCGAGCCAGTCCATCACTAGGATTTTTGGGGTAGTGAGAGACCAGTTAATTTCTGGAATGATCAGGCGCTTGGAGTCAACCCACGAGCAGGCGTCTAGGTTTTTGCGGAGCTGGTCCGTGTAGGAGGCCTCCTGGGTAAAGTCCAGCTCTGCCCGCAGCGATCGCCCAAACTCATCAGCCAGGGCCACCACGTCAAAGCGATCGCCAAACTGCGTGCGAGCCACCAACTGGGCAACCTTGCGAATCAGGTCAATATCCTGATGCACCGTGGTTTCAATTCCTGGACGCTGCACCTTCACCGCCACAGCTTTACCGTTGGTCAGCGTAGCGCGATGGGTTTGGGCAATGGAGCCGGCGGCGATCGCCTGGTAATTAATCTCCGAAAACGCTGCCTCTGGGGCGATCGGTAATTCCTGCCGAATAAATGCCTCAATATCGCTAGCGGGGAGAGCCGGCACCGACGACTGGAGCGTACTGAGGGCATCGATATAGTCCGCCGGCAGCAAATCTGGTCGAGTGCTGAGCAACTGTCCCAGCTTGACGTACACCGGTCCCAGGTCCGTCAGCACATTGCGCAACACTGCGGGTGGGGGTAGCTCTGGCTCCTCACCGCGATCGCCCCCACTATCACTGCCGCTCAACAGCCGGCGCATATACTCCCAGCCATTGCTCAGGAGCACCTCTAAAATTTCACCTTCACGGGAAGATGAGCTTCGAGTCAGCTCAAACATCAATGCCCCCTTCGGATTCCCCAGCAACGAATATTGCCCCAACCAATATCGCCTTTAGTGCCTCTTGGTCATTGCCTCTTGTTAGACAATCAACCTAACCTTTATTCTCAACATTCGCCCCTTACCACTCCATCCTCAGTCAGCTCCGTAACACCTCGCGGTCTCGAACAATGCCTCGGAACAACACCAGGTAAGTCTTGAGGAATCAGCAATTTTTCTAATCTTCTTCAGCGTTCTCTGCATCAGCATCAAGCTCCGCTTCCATTGCAGCGTTGAGTTCTTCAGTATCCAAACCCATCTTTTCCGCCTGGGCAACCAACGTTTTCCACTGATCCCGAAGACGCTGCTGCCCCTGTTGAAGCATTTTGTCCAATCCTTTAAGCTGCTCCTGCCGAGCCTCCATCTCCAGTGATCGCCGCGATAGATCCTGAGTTTGCAGCGTCAAAACCTGCCTCCACTGCTCCGCCCGATCCGCCTCTTCCTTCAAAAAATCAGGCGTAATCCCAGACGCTAAATAGTTATTGACCAGCCCCACTACCCAATCCGTCGCATCGGCAATCCCTTTAATTGCCTCGTCGCCATCCATATCCACCAGGACCAATTGACGATGGGCAAATCCCTTGGATTCCGGCGCATTCACCTCCGTCTCCTTGATATCGGTCACTTGCCAAGTGGAGTCGGTTACTTGCAGGGCGAGCAGGCGGAGCGTGGACTGCTCGCCACCATCAACTTGATTCACCTGAGCGAGATATCGCATAGTTTGCCTTGATTACGCTTGCTGCTATTGCAGTGATATTTCGACGGTATTCTGATGCCCCGCTATTGCTGGAATCTATCGCGAAAACGCACCCAATAGAGATGCCCACTGGACGGATCCGCAGAGGTCTACAAAAGCGTATGGATTGGGCGCCCTAAGGCTTCCCTAGAATGCTTTCACACAGGTTTTTGCGCGGATTTCTACACAGGTTAAGTGCCTAAACCCCCTGAATGAATCTTTGGCTGTTAGGGAGGCAAATGGTTCTAAAGATCCTGTGGCGCTGATCCTGTGGCGCTGATCCTGTGGCGTCCTACAACGGCAGACTCAATTAGGCTTAGAGGCTGCACTTGTTGCCAACATTAGCATTGGTGCCACTATGGCATAGCCTTAAGGGCTGGGGCAAATGCTAAAAAAGCTCTATAGCCCAAAGCTCAATCGCTGTTGAAACCATTACCATGGTGAGACCAATAGACTTTGAGCCTTCCTATGGTACTGACCCCGTCAACGATGCTGGAGTTGGGCACCGCTGCCCCAGATTTTGATTTGCCCGATATGGCGTCTGGCGATCGCATCACTCTGAAAAAGTTCGCTGGGCAGCCAGGGTTGCTGGTGATGTTTATTTGTCAGCATTGCCCCTACGTCAAGCATGTGCAGGATGAGCTGGCGGCGTTGGGACGGGACTATGGCGATCGCCTGGGGATTGTGGCAATTAGTGCGAACGATGCGGAGAAATACCCCGACGATGGGCCGGCGGGGCTAAAGGAAATGGTAAAGACCTGTGGCTTCCAGTTCCCCCTGTGCTACGACGAGTCACAAATGGTTGCCCAAGCCTACACGGCTGCCTGTACGCCAGACTTTTTCCTATTTGCCGCTGACGGCGATGTCTTCAAGCTGGCGTATCGCGGTCAGCTCGATGACAGTCGGCCAGGCAACGACAAGCCGGTAACGGGGCGAGACTTGCGTGCAGCGATGGATGCTTTGCTGAGGGGGGCGGCGATCGCGGCAAGTCAAGCTCCCAGTATTGGCTGCAATATCAAATGGAAGCCAGGCAACGAGCCAAGCTACTTTGGTGCTGCTTAGACACCGTCGGGACCTTATCAAAGCCCACAGCACCGTCGGCGTCAAGCCGATCAATAACCGCCCAATCATCACGCTTTTACCAGTTGCCGTCGCCGATATGATCACTCAAAACAGGGGCTCGGGGCGATCGCCTCGAGATAAAGCCGCACGAGATGAAGTCGCTCGAAAACGTCAGATTGCGCGGATTCAGTCGGCGCGATTAACCTTTACCCGTTTGTCCTTGGGGCTATTTTTAGTTGGATTGTGCGCAAACTGCGCCGGTGATCGCTTTGCCGGTGGGGGCGACCGCCCGAATCCTCAAGCCAAATCAATATCATCGACGGCGGAAGTTCAGTCTGCACCTTCAGGCGATTCAGGGGACGCCCTCAAATCGGAACGCTACAGTCGCCGCGCCCTGGCTTACTTTTCAGAAATTGCCTTTGGCAGCGAATTTTCCCAAAATGCCCCGGTTCGCCGGGTGCGTAAGTGGACTAAAAACTTGCGGATTTCTGTGCAGGGGCAACCTACAAGACAGGATCGTCGAACTTTGGAGCGGATTGTCGGTGAGCTGAATGGCTTGATTGATCGGGATGGAATCCAGCTAGACTTCACCGAAACGAGCCCTAATGTCGTGATTCTCTTTGCCCCCCACGGCGATTTTATAAACCATGAGCCCAGCTATGTCCCCGGCAACTTGGGCTTCTTCTATACCTGGTGGAATAACGATATGCAGCTGGTGCGATCGCGAATTCTAATCTCCAGCGATCGCATCACCCAGAAGGAACGCAACCACCTGATTCGTGAAGAGCTGACCCAGTCCATGGGGTTGATGAACGATGCCTGGACCTACCAAAACAGCACCTTTTATCAGGGTTGGACTCGCACTCAAAATTATTCGGAACTGGATCGTGACCTCATTCGGATTCTGTACGATCCCCGCGTCAAGCCTGGACAAACGCCAAGTCAGGTTCGCCAGGCGCTGAGATCAAAATAAGCAATCTACAATTATTTTTGCAGATGCACTGGATGGCAAACGGCTGAGCCTTGCGCCTATTCGCGCACCCAGCCGGTTTCGCCGCCGGGACGGTCAATTAGCGTAATTCCCTGCTCCCGCAGCTCGTCCCGAATCCGGTCAGCCTCTGCAAAATCCTTGTTGCCGCGAGCTGTTTTCCGCGCTGCGATCAAGTCTTCAATATCAGCGTCGCTAATGGAGTCGCTATCGTCAGTTTCGGCACCCTTGGCGATCGCCTCAGGATCAATCTGTAGTCCCAGCACCACCGACAACTGCACCAGCGTCCTCCACTGAATTCCCAGCTTCTTCGGGTCACCCTCCAACGTGTCGGCATAGACTAGCTGGTTAGCAACCTTTCGCAGAGGTTTTGCTAGCTCAAAAAGTACGGCGATCGCCTCAGGGGTATTGAGGTCATCATCCATGGCACCCTTGAAACGCTCCACCGCATCGCCGTCCAGCGGTCCCCGCTCCACCGCTCCTAACTCTAAATCTGGAAAACGCCAGCCAAAGCTCAAGCCATCCACCAGCGTGCCCCATCCCTGCACCGCCGAGGCGATCGCCTCATCCGTGAAATCCATCGGCTTGCGATACTGAGCCTGCAAAATAAACAGCCGAATCGCCATCGGGTCCGGCGCACCGTCACAATCCAAAAGCTGCCGAATCGTCGTGAAATTGCCCAGGGACTTCGACATCTTTTCGCCCCCCACATTCACCATGCCGTTGTGAAGCCAGTAGTGAGCGAGGGCATGTCCCGATGCCGCCTCCGACTGGGCAATTTCATTCTCATGGTGGGGAAACGTTAAGTCACTGCCTCCCGTATGAATGTCAATGGTTTCGCCCAGGGTGTCGCGCACCATTGCCGAGCATTCAATATGCCAGCCGGGACGTCCCGATCCCCAAGGTGACTCCCAAGCTGGCTCGCCAGGCTTAGCACTTTTCCACAAAGCAAAGTCAAAGGGATCACGCTTCACAGAGTCGCCTTCACCGCCGCGGCCGCTAGCGCCCGCCTGCAAGTCATCCAAATTCCGCCCCGACAGCTTGCCGTAGTCCGCAAACTTACGCACGGAAAAGTACACATCACCGTCAGCCGGGTAAGCAATCTCCTTCGTCTCCAAATCTTGAATCAGCCGCTTAATCCCGTCCAGGGTGTGGGTCGCGCGGGGGTAGCTGTCAGCTTCCTGAACATTAAGCCGTTCCATATCCTCAAAATACGCCTCAATATACTTTTCCGAGACCGCCTCCATGGTGGACTCTTCCCTACGGGCACGCTTGAGGATTTTGTCGTCAATATCCGTAAAGTTCTGAACGTACTGCACCCGATAGCCACACCACCGCAAGTATCGCCGCAGCGTGTCCCATACCACGTAGGAGCGAGCGTGTCCCAAGTGACAATAGTCATAGACTGTCACCCCACAGCAGTACATCTTCACCTCGTAGGGATAGATGGGACGGAATTCTTCCTTGGTGCGGCTCAGGGTGTTGTACAGCTTGAGGGTCATGGGCGATCGCTTGACGGTCTAGAAAGGTAGAGACGAATGAATTGGACTAGTCTAATCGGATCGAATAACACAGCGCTCTCGACAGACTACACTAGCACCGCACCATGAGCCACCGATACCGGCCATGGCTGTCGGACACCGCTAACACGCAGCCTTTTCCGTTGCCTCTCAACCCGCTATCTTTGCCATCTGCCAGCCCTGAGCTTCTAGCGCTTCTGAGTGTCCAGATAGGTCGCCAGCACTTCATTAACCAGGGTCGTCACCGGTTGCCCCCGATCCGCTGCCAACTGTCTCAGCGAGGCGTAGGTGTCATCCTGCACGCCAACCCGGTGGCGTTTTCGTCCCGGTTTCTTACTAGCCGGTTCGGGGGAAACTGCCGCTGGAGCCTCTCCCAATTTCTTCCTCAGTTCAGCGTCAATGCTGCTGCCGGGCTTGCCTTCGTTAGCGCCAGCCTCCTCAACATCCACGTCGGCATTGTCTTCCGACTGACCGTCAACAGGGGGCTTGTAAGCCTGAATGAAGTGCTTGAGGGTGTCAAATCCAACGCGGTCACAAAAATCACCAAAGCTTTCCATCCCCTGGCGCGATCGCTTGAAGTAGACAAAAATCGGCTCCAGGAACGACTCCAGCTCCGCATCCGGCAGCTTCTGCACAATCGGGCGGGCCAGGCGCGAATGATTCGGCGCTCCCCCCAGCCACACTTGATAGGCATTGGAACCACTGCCCACCAACGCCAGCTCCGCCAAATAAGGTCGAGCACAACCATTGGGAGAACCCGTCATACGCACTACAAAGTGCTCATCTCCCAACCCCACTTTGTCCATGGTGGCGCGCACCCGGTCCAAAATGGTCGGTAAAATCCGCTCCGATTCAGTAATCGCCAGACCACAGGTGGGCAGAGCAGGGCAAGCCATCGATCGCCGCACCAGCGGATCGATTTGGTCCACTGTCTTGATGCCGCTGCGCTTGAGAATATCGTCAATTTTGGCGCGATCGCCCTCTTCAATGTCATAAATCAGTACATTCTGCTGAGGCGTCACCAGCATCGGAATGTAATAGGTCTCTACGATTTCTCGCAGGGCCGAGCGCAACTTAAAATCGCCCTCGTCCTTAACCCGACCGTTCTCAACGGAAATCCCCAGGAAATACTTGCCATCTCCCTGCTCGTGCCAGCCG
>JBCCTE010000100.1:0-8123 GCA_039198915.1 Cyanobacteria bacterium P01_D01_bin.73
ACTAGAACCTGTTGCCAATCAAGACGCTCTAGGGTACGTGCCCGCTCTAAAGCTCGCTCAAAGCTCTCTAATTTTGGATCGATTGTCAGGGGCTCACCAATGTAGCCTTGAACAGCTTCCTGAGTTTTTAACCCATTACCCGTAATGTAGGCAACGGTTGTTTCATCCGGGTCAATCTTGCCAGCTTCTACCAACTTCTTCAGAACGGCAATGGTCGTTCCCCCGGCCGTCTCGGTGAAAATACCTTCGGTTTCAGCCAATAGCTTGATGCCGTCCACGATTTCAGCATCGGTAACCGATTCAATGTTGCCGTTAGTTTTCCGAGCGGTTTCTAGAGCATAGATACCGTCAGCGGGATTGCCGATCGCAATGGACTTAGCAATGGTCTTGGGCTTAACAGGCTTAATAAAGTCGCGACCTTCCTTAAATGCCTCATAGATAGGAGAGCAGCCTAGCGCCTGAGCACCGCTGCACCGTACATCCTTCGCTTCCACCAAGCCGGTCTTAATAAACTCTTGGAAGCCCTTATAAATCTTGGTGAAGAGAGAACCTGAGGCTAGGGGCGCAACGATGTGGTCCGGCAGCTTCCAACCCAGTTGCTCAGCCACCTCGTAACCCAAGGTCTTGGAACCTTCGGAGTAGTAGGGGCGCAGGTTGATGTTGACGAAGCCCCAGCCATGGCTGTTCGCGACTTCAGAACACAGGCGGTTGACCTGGTCGTAGTTGCCCTTGACCGCCATCACCGTAGGACCATAAATCAAGGTGCCCAGCACTTTGCCCGCTTCTAGGTCAGACGGGATAAAGACACAGCAGTCTAGGTTTGCATAGGCCGCGATCGCCGCCGTAGAGTTCGCCAAGTTACCGGTACTCGCGCAGGACACGGTGTCAAAACCCAGCTCCTTCGCCCGGGTCAGCGCCACGGAAACCACCCGATCCTTAAAGCTCAAGGTCGGCATATTGACCGCATCGTTCTTGATGTAAAGCTCCTTTAGTCCCAAGCGCTTCGCCAGACGATTTGCCTTCAACAGAGGAGTCATACCAGTACCCACATCGATGGGGTTCTCGCTCGTGACAGGCAGAAAATCCCGGTAGCGCCAAATGGAATTCGGACCCGCTTCAATCCGTTCCCGCGTAACCGTCCGCTTCAGCGATTCGTAATCATACTTCACCTCCAAAGGACCGAAGCACTCATCGCAAACGTGAATCGCCTTGGGTTCAAACTCGGTACCACATTCCTTACAGGCGAGGTGGCTGAAGTGACCACCAGTTTTGTCGAAGGAAAATGCGGAGATTGAAAGGGGCGCTTCTAAAGCTTGGGTCATGGTATTTCTCGCGGGTGGACCGTGCCGTGTTGGCCGAACTTTAACGAATTGAACGCAAGCTATCACGCTCTAAAAAACATCGTCAAATAATCCCGACTTTTTTAGTCGCATATAAATACGCTTGACACTACCCTGTTCAACCCGTCGCATTACATTGCGAACCCGCTCCTGCAAATGTGACGGAATATTTGTTCTGTACTATTTGGAGCCTCCACAGGAACAGCCCATGGGAACAGCGACAAACTCGTTAAAAGCCAGCTCTCTCTGCTCCGTAGGGCTGTGCAAAGGTGCAGCGATCGCTCATAGATGCAGAACAAAACTTCAAGTCAATTCGAAATATAAAGACAACATGAATTTTGTTGGCAGTGGCTCATCTTTCGAATTATTGTTGGTGGTAATCAAACGGAGTCACCAAACTTTTATAAAGATTCCGGCTTGTGATAAACCCCTTTTTAAATGGCATTGGGCATTTAAGTCCCAGGTCACCCCTCAAATGAAAGTGCTCTTTTGCGTGCTTCATTTCAATTGTTTTTAGTTCGGTTTCCGAACGCTAGGTTAGCTCCCGAAGGCTTTAAGTCCCGGGAGCTTCTGGTTTTTTTGGGGATCGGTGCTGGTCATTCTTTACATTTCGCCGCGCAGTTTTTGACGATCAACGGATTGCCCAACCTGCGTCGGCAGGAGTTCCTTTAGCGATCACCTCGAGGGTTACGAAGAGAACTACGAAGAGAACATGGTAGGCTGCCGTCAATTTACGGATGATTGTTCACTACTGATATTTGTGACGGAATGCTGCGCTTAATTACTGATTTTGACGGTCCGGTGATGAATGTTTCGGAGCGATATTACCGGGTCTATCGCTTTTGCCTGGATTCCGTTGGCGATCGCCGGCAGCGGCTTAATCAGCTGTCGAAGGAAAGATTTTGGGCGATGAAGCGGGCGCAGGTGCCGGAGGTGGAAATTGGGCAGCGGTCCGGGTTAAATCCGGCCCAGTCTCGGGAGTTTGCTCAGCTGCGGGGGGATACGGTGCATCAGATGGAGCAGTTGGTGAACGATGAGCCGGTGGCGGGGGCGATCGCCTCATTGGAGCGGGCGCAGGCGATGGGCGTTGACCTGGTGGTGATGACCATGCGGCGGGTGCGGGAATTGGATTATGCCCTGGAGCGATACGATTTGGGTCGCTTCTTCCCTGCGGACCGGCGCTACTGTCTAGCCAATGATTACGTCAAGACTGGAGACTCGAAAGATAAGCCCAAGTTGATGGCGGCGGCGATCGCGGAGCTGCCAGCGGCGTCCCAAACCTGGATGGTGGGCGATACGGAGGCGGATATCGCAGCGGCGCGCTTCGGTGAGGTTCCGGCCATTGGCGTGTTGAGCGGCATCCGCGATCGCGATCGGCTAGAATCCTTTGGCCCTGATGTGATCGTCGATAACCTAGGCGCAGCGTTGGACTTGATCGAAAGTCAGGTGCTGGATACAGATCTGTTGACTGCGGTTTAGTCGCTAGAAATCTGGCTTTAGGGACAGGCAAACGGCGCATTCCACATGGGGCGTTTGCGGGAAAAAGTCGGCGGGCTGAACCCAATCAAGGTGGTAGCCACTGGAAAGATGCTTGAGATCGCGGGCTAGGGTGGCAGGCTTGCAGCTAATGTAAACGATTCGCGATGGCTTGACGTGGAGCAGAGCATCAAGAACTTCTGGCTTGCAGCCCTTGCGCGGGGGATCCAGCATCACCACGTCTGGGCGTAGCTGCTCCTCCTGCAAAAGCTGGGGCAGGGATTCTTCCACTTTGCCCACGCGAAATTCCACGTTTTCCAGGTCGTTAAGGCGGGCATTAATCCAGGCGCGATCGATGGAAGCGGCGTGGACTTCGATGCCGAGGGCGTTTTTGACATGCTGAGCCATGGGCAGCGTCAGAGTTCCTACGCCGCAGTAGGCATCAACGACGGTTTCCGAGCCCGTCAGTTGAAGCTGTTGCAGGATTGCCTGAATTAAGGCTTCTGCTTGTTCCGTATTAATTTGAAAAAAGGTAGTGGAGCCAATATGGAAATCCAGCCCGGCAAAGGTTTCTGTCAGGTGGCTTTGCCCGGCAATGCAGCGAGTTTCTAGTCCAAAAATTTGATTGCCGCGATTGGGCTGATGGTTTAGGCACACGCCTACAAGGTTAGAGAATTGCTTCAGCCAGGTTGTGGCCTGCTTTTCTAATCCAGGTAAATCGGGCGATCGCGACACCAGGGTCAGCAACATTTCCCCCGTGCGCCGTCCCACCCGCAGGCTTAAATGGCGTAAATCTCCCGTGTGTCGCTTTTCGTCATAGGGTTCCCAGCGACGATTAGCGGCGTCTTTTTTGACCTGGGCAAGGAGGGGATCGAGGCGATCATCCTGCACTGGACATTGGTTGAGATTAACGAGCTGGTGGCTGCCTTTGCGGTAATAGCCAGCGCGGAGGCTTTTGGCACTGGAACCGGCGGCGACGGGATAGGTGGATTTATTGCGGTAGTGCAAACCGGGGCGATCGCCCGAGGTATCCCCCAAAATCGGGGCGAGGGGAATATCTTCAAAACCGCCGATACGCTGAAGCACATCGCGAATATGCTGGGTCTTCGCCGCTAGCTGGGTTTCATAGCTAACGCCCTGCCACTGACAGCCGCCGCACTTGTCCGCCACAATGCACGCCGATCGCACCCGATCACGAGAAGGCAACAGCACGTGGCGCAACTGAGCCCGACCGAAGCGGGGCTTTGCCAACGTTAGGCGCACCTCCACGCGATCGCCCGGCACCGTATCGGGAACAAACACCACGCGATCTCCCCAGCGCCCTAGCCCATCCCCCGAGTCAGTCAAACTTTCAATCGCTAACTCAAGCAGCCCCCCTTGTTTCCAAGAAGAGCTAGTTTCAGTCTTACCTGAATGATTTGCGCGTTTTTTTGTCTTCGCTTTTGCCATGGGCTCGAACGCCGCGGACCTGCAGTCACCGTATCAGGTTAACGGCGGCCAGCGAAGTTTCAAAACCAACGTTTCAGGGAAAGTTTCAAGGAAACCGCTTAAAACTTTTGTCCGATAAATAGGCTTTGGACCTCACCGTCCTTGCGGATTTTCGCCTCCTGATCCGCAATTTCGGTCAACACCCAACCGCTTCCGCCGATCGCCTCACCGATAGAAACTCGACGGGTAACGCCATCGATGGAGAACAACGCCACCGAGCGATCATCCCCCAACTCCAGCAAGCCCACCAGAGTATGTTGGGGCGTCGCGATAATCGCCTTGTCATCCGCCGTTTCGCCCTCGCCCTCCCCAGCGGCGGCTTCTGCATCTGCCGGTTTTTCGCCATCCTTAGCCTCTGCTCCTTCCGCCGGCTGAGCTGCTACCTGCCCTGGCTGCGGTTGTTGGAAGGCGAGGGGGCGTCCCTGTTCGTCCACTGGCAGCGTTTCAAGGATGCGAGACAGGCGATCAATTGCCTCCACCAGGTTGCTGGCAAAGGGTAAGTCGCGACCAATATTTTCACCGAGGTTGCCCTGAACGGGGCTGACGGGCACTGGAATCACCGCAGCGGGCAGGATTTCGGACGTCGTCGGCAATTCTTCGCGAGCTTCACGGGTAGCATCAATGGCGCTGAGCGATCGCTGCATGTAGCCTACAAATTCTTTATCTGCCGAGTCGAACTGGGTCTGAGCCGCAGCATTTTCAGCATTCTGAGCTGCGATTAACTCCGCCTGGTTCCGCTGGTTCCATGCCCATAGCCCCATCGAACCAATTAACGAGACCAACGCTGCGCTGATGACAAACCGATCAAAATTCTTGTTGTCGCTGCGATCGCGCTCTTCCTTCCGCACTGCATCAGCGATCGCCTGTTCTCGCTCCTGCCGTTCTACCCGTGGTCCCGTAGGCAAAACCTCTGGAGGCAACACCACCGACGATACCTGTAACGGCGTTAGGCTGAGGGGCTCCTCCTCCTTCTCCTTTGGCACCAGCTCCTCCGTTGCCAAAGGAATATCAACGCCCTCGTCCAAGGAACTTTCCAGCTCATCGAACAAGTCGTCCATCAAGCGATCCGCGTAGTGATCCGCCGAAATGGAATGGGTCGTATTCTTATCGAGATTTGGAACCAAGGGAGCTCCATCGCGAGGGGAAACAGCGCCGGAAGGGATTTGTGCAGTCATAGGAAGTATCGAGCCAAGAAATTATCAAACTAATTTCAAAGATTCAGCGCTCAAGGCAATGTGCTTAAGTTGGGCGGTGGAGGAGGTATATCAGTACGGGAATACTACATTTAAGCAAATTATTTTTGGTTTCCCCAGGATTTTGAGCGCAATTGCCGATGTCTTCCACTTTTGGAGGCTGCTTAAGCGTAAATTAAGAGCTAATTGGCGTTGCGGGTGGAGACTGAAAACGGCGAAGGAGTTGAGATTCAAAAATCAGTATTGAGGAACGGATCCATCAACTTGCACTGAGTAGGCGTGGATGCCGCCGGAAATGTTTTTGACGTTGCCGTAGCCCTGTTCCATCAGCCACTCACACATTTGCGCCGATCGCATCCCATGGTGGCAAAGCACCCAAGTTTCCTTGCCGGGGTCCAAACGGCTTTGAATATCTCCCGCCCACTGTTGAGATTCGCTGAGGGGCAGGTTGATAAAGCCCGGCAGCTGGGCGATCGCCAACTCCTGAGGCTCCCGCACATCCACCAGTTGCAGGTCACCGTTTTCCGCCTGAAGCTGAACCGCTAATTCTTCAACGCTAACTGTCTCCACTTGCCGTTACCTTTCGCCTTGGGATGATCTCCACAACGATACATGGATTATTGGCTAATCGACTTCAGCAATGCCTATTAGATGCAACGCAAAGGTAGCGGGGATCACAGATGACCGGAATGGGCGACAATACCCTAGATTGATACACAAATCGACATATTGCTCGAAACCCAGCCCCACCGGGCATGCGCAAGGCAACTTGTAGCAACCGTCGAGTAAACAGCACATTACGGAAACCCATGACCGATCTTGTTCTTACGGCGATCGCCCCAGGCTGGGCGCAGTTTCTATCGCCACCCTCCCTTCCGTTTACCTCGTTTTTAGCCGAAGCCTCCGCTGATGCCGAAGCCGGACCGTTCGTACTGGCGGGAGTGCTGCTGAGTTTAATCGTGGTTTACCTAGCCAGCAAAATCGGCGGTGAATTATGCGTCCGCTTGGACTTACCGCCGGTATTGGGCGAGCTGGTGGGCGGCGTCGTAGTGGGCGTTTCGGTACTGAACCTGCTGGTATTTCCCGAGGAGGGCGCTGCCGCGATCGCCACAGATTCGCGCCTAATGGGTTTCCTACAGGCAACAGCAGGCGTTGACCCCGACATTATGGGCAGCGTTTTCGCATCCACCAGCGAGACGGTGAACGTCCTGTCGGAAATTGGCGTCATCCTGCTGCTATTCGAAATCGGTCTTGAATCGGATCTCAATGAGCTGATTCGAGTCGGTCCCCAGGCGGCGATCGTCGCAGTCGTAGGCGTAGTCACCCCATTCCTCCTCGGTACAGGTGGTCTGGTGTACTTCTTCAATTTGGATACGGTGCCCGCAATTTTTGCCGGCGCCGCCCTAACCGCCACCAGTATCGGGATTACGGCAAAGGTACTGGCAGAAATTCAGCGCCTCAGCTCCCGCGAAGGACAGATTATTATTGGCGCAGCGGTACTCGACGACATCCTCGGCATCGTAATTCTGGCAGTGGTTGCCAGCCTGGCGAAGGAAGGCACCGTCGAAATTTCCAACGTTTTAATTTTGGTTGCCAGCGCCGCCGCATTCTTGATTGGCGTAATTGTTCTAGGGCGACTGCTGATTCCCTACTTTGTGGGCTTGATGGATCAGCTTAAAACTCGCGGTCAAGTTTTGATTTTGTCCCTAACCCTGGCATTTGCCTTAGCCTACGTCGCCGACGTTATCCAACTAGAAGGAATTTTAGGAGCATTTGCAGCGGGCTTGGTACTAGCGGAAACCAAGAAGCGCGACGAGCTGGAAGAGCAGGTCAAGCCTGTTGCTGATGTTTTGGTGCCGGTGTTCTTCGTTGCCGTCGGTGCAAAAACCAACCTGGGAGTGCTAAATCCCGCCGTTCCCGCCAATCGTGAAGGGCTAATCATTGCGGCGTTTCTAATTGCAGTTGCGATCGTCGGTAAGGTGGTCACCGGCTACACACTGTTTGGTGGTAAGGAAAAAGTTAATAAGTTGGCGATCGGGGTAGGAATGATTCCTCGAGGCGAGGTGGGCTTGGTCTTTGCCGGGGTCGGCTCTGCTAGCGGTGTCTTGCCTGAGTCTTTGGACGCAGCGATCATTGTGATGGTGATTGCCACCACGTTCCTAGCGCCGCCAATGTTGCGATTTGCTTTTAATATGGGCGGTCCGTCCGACGCGGAACCTGTCGCCGAAACCTCTGGCGGCTAAAGTCTGTCAGTAGGCTTAAGTTTCTTCTGATTAGTCGGGTGGTCCTCTGCGATCGCCCGACTATTTTTTGTGACCACTCCTTGTGATCTGAACGATGAACAGTGGAGCTTACTCGCAGCTCTGCTCTCTCCCGCGAAGTATGGCGATCGCCGCCGGAGCAGACAGTGTCGGCACCACACTCTTTTGCTACACCGCCGATACCCACAACCAAGCACCGCCAGGGTGGGATGTCCTAAAAAACTGTGCTCAATCGCTATCGGTACCGGTGCTGTGCGAAGGGGGAATCAGTTCCGCCGCTATGGCTCGCCAGGCATTGGATTACGGAGCCTGGGCAACGGTCGTTGGTACAGCGATTACTGGCATCGACCTACAGGTTCAGGCCT
>JBCCTE010000101.1:0-8090 GCA_039198915.1 Cyanobacteria bacterium P01_D01_bin.73
CAAGCTTTGTACCCACCGCTGCTGCACCTAGGGCAAGTAAGGGTGCGATCAGGGGAGCAAGAGCTACCATTGCTGTCGCCCCTGCTGCCGCTAAGCCCCCTAGTCCGACGGAAAGTACCCCGCTGCTGGCGGCTGCGGTCAGCATTGCTGGTGCTACGGCTAAGGAACCCACTGCCATGGCTGCCACCGCACCTACGGCGAGGAGTACCTTGCTGCTAAGCAGTTTTTGGGCGATCGCAAAAGCCGTCGTAGCAACCGTAGCAGCGATGTTTGCTGCGGTGCTTTTTATGGTCACGGCAGTACTCGCAATTTGTCCAGCGATCGCCCCTTGCATTGCGACTAATTTTGTCTGCTCAGTCGCTGCTGTGGTGAGATTGGCAAGCGCTAGCGCTGCATTTGCCGCCTGCAATCCTGCCAGGATACTAATCCCCGCCGCCACCACCGCCGTGAATCCAGCCACGCCCACGATCGCCGCCTGAATCGGAGCAGGTAGGGCGGAAAATCCTTGAACAATCAGCGTTAATCCCCGCACCAACGGCTCAATAATGGGAGCCAACGCCTGCCCCGCATCGAGAAATGCACTCCCCAGCGCACTATCCAATTCACTAAAAGCTCCAGACAGTCCCTGCTTCATCTGCTCGCTAGCCCTAGCGGCGATGCCCCCCATTTCCTCCTGGCTTTTGTTAATTTCCCTGATTTTCTCGTCCGTAAGCCCCAGGGTCGCGATAATCGCCTCACCGCCACTCGCCCCAAACAGCGAATTGACCAGGGCAGCAGTCTCCCCCTCTGATAGGTTCCTCGTCGATGCCTTAATCGCATCCAACACGTCGGGCATTTGCTTCAGGGACCCATCCGCATTGGTGGCGGCAAGCTTCAGATTCTCAAAAGCAGCGATCGCATTTGAATTGCCCTCAAACAGTTCCCCCATCTTGGCGCTGGTGGCGGCGCTCGACAGATCGACCTGATCCATCGCCGCCGCTAGGGCAGTGCCCGCATCGCCCCCTTTAATCCCCGCCTCCGCCATTCGGGTCAGCACATTGACCGTGGACTCCAGGGTTTGCCCCGATGCCTTCGCCTTCTCGCCCACATTGCCCAGTGCTTCCCCCAGGTCCTTCACATCCTGGGGAGAGTTGTTGACCGCAGCAACCAGCACGTCGGCAATTTGCCCACTGTCGCTGGCGGTTAGCCCAAACTTTTTAACGACGTCACCGACTACGTCCCCCACGTCCTCCATGGATTCGCCGGTGGCGATGGACGCGTTGGTAATCCCCTCCAAGCCTTTTTCAATGTGGTCAAGGCTAAACCCCGACTGGGACATCGTGTTGGTAAAGTCGGCGATTTCGGCGGCGGATTTTGGCGTGCTTGCCCCGAGGCGCTCTACTTCGGCGGTTAGGGATTGGAGCGATCGCTTCCCTGCTTCGGTGTCATAGGCTTGAGCGAATACGCCGGTTTGCCGGATTTTTCCTTCAAAGTCAGCAAAGGTCTTAATTCCTTCCTTAAGGGGAGTGGCGATCGCCTCCGATAGCCCAGCAGCCACCCCTGCCAGCTCCTCCATCCCCGCTATGGATGGATTAATGGATTTCTCCAGCAGCTGAAACTGGTCACTGGTGAGCCCTACTTCCTTCTCAAGAGCCCTAAAAACTCCCTGGGTGGTTGCCCCGGTGCCGCGCAGTTGGCTTAGGATTTGCCCCGTCTTTGCAAACTCCTCCGGATTAAGCTTCAGCTCCTGCTGGAGCTTTTGCGCCTGCTCAAAATTAATCCCTAGATCCACCCCAGTTAAGGACGTATCAACGGAGCTGGCTACCGCCTTGGCTGGGGTGGAGTTAGCCTGCTGCCCTTTCCCCTTACGGCGCGATCGCGGTCCATTCGCCGCCCCTTCCAAAGCCAGCAATAGCCGATCCGCCGCCGTCCCCAACTGCCCAAACTGATTTTGCAGCGCTACCATCGCACTGGCAGTACCGGACCCCTCTCCCCCTAGGTTGGCGATCGCCCCCGCCGCGCCGCCCGCTGACTTTCCTGCCGCCTCCAACTCCTTGGCAAGGGACGACGCCTCATCGCGGGATTTATTGAGCGCCTCAGTAAACTCATCAACAGCCTTTTTGCCATCCCCATCAAACGAGCTTGCCGGGCTCTGACTCGGCTGGTTCTGACTCGGCTGGCTCCGATCTGCTTGGCTCCGATTTGCGGGCACCTTCGCTGGCTTCGGCGGAGTCCTCCCCTGCGCCGCTTTGCCCACTTCCTTCGTCGCTTTCGCAAGATTTCCCGTTTCCGCCGCCGCCTGTTTAGATACGGCGCTGGTCTTCTGGATGATCGCCGTCAGTCGCTTAAACTGCGCCGGATTAATCCCATCAATACTCTTCTTCAGGGCAGCAAACTGGCGATCGCTCTCCGCCCCCAGCGATCGCCACTCCCCCATGCTGGTAATCACCTTGCGCAGCTGGGCCTCATTCAACCCCAGAGTCTTAGCAATGCGCTTCAGCTCCCCCTCGCTAACCCTTAAATCCTTCGACAGTTCCTTAAACGCCCGCCCCGTCTTGGCAGCAGATTTAGCGAGATTCTCAAGAGAATCATTCGCCTCGTCCCCTCCCGTCGTTTCGATATTGAGGGTGATATCAGACATGGCGTTATCTCTCTATGTCCCGTTATCTGTGTCTCTCTATTTCGATGGGGCAGAAAATCCCTACGGATTAGTCAGCCCAGCATAATGTTGATGAATTGCCATCTTCTCTGGGAACTGATTAGCGCGGTTTTTCTTGTCCGCCAGCAGCGCCGCCATATCATCCTGAACCTGCCGTTCCTTCGGCGTCATCGCCGCCCGCCGCTCCGCACCGTTCTTCGCCTTCAGCACCTCAATCAACCGCCGCCCCGGAATATCCTGGCTCTTGGACAAGGCGATCGCCTCATTCAAACTCCCCGTATGGGACCACAGCGCCGACAGCAAATGGGACGGCGTGCTGATAGTTTCGTCCACCTGTGCCCCCTCCGGCGAACCCTCCGGCGTCGGCTCCTCAGGAAACTCCAAACGGCTCAGCGGACCCCGCTCCTGCTCCCCATCCCCAAACAGCAAAAACCAGCCCTGGTCAAAGGAAACATTATCCAGCGGAATCAAAAACAGCTCTAGGCAGCGATCAAAATTAGCGTGGAATTTCGCATTCTGGTCGTAAAGATCCTGAGGCAACACCGGCACCTCCAGCTCCCCCACAACCTGCAACAGCACCTGAAAGCGCCATTGAAACTCACTGCGTGCCGCCAAAGGAAGCCCCCGAATCTGGACTAAACGCCCATCGCTTCCTTGGAACTCAATACACGCAGCCCACGGGTAGAATTGATACTCGTCAACTCCAACCGCCATCTACGCCACTTCCGAAACCAAATAGGGCAGCGCATAGCCCGGAGCCTGCTGCACACTAAACACCGCCTCCGTAGCGCTCACCTCTCCCGTAGCGGCAAAGGTAGGACGCGACTGGACCGACGCCTGGGGAATAAAGATATTCTGCTTAATCCCCCCCGCGTAAAGGGTGAAGGAAATTTGCAGCCCCGACCCGATGCGGGTGGTTTCATTCAGTCCGATGGTCTTGATATTGTTGTAGGTCTTGTAAACTGCGATACCTACAGCCTTACCCGCCTCTTCAGCGTTAAACACCAAAGCATCAGCAGTGCGCTGCATCTCCCCAGGCTGGGGTGCGCCGTCCACGGTGGTCAGATGATAGCCGCCCATACCCTCGACGGTGCCCATTACCTCGGTGGCTGCGGTCATGCCGGGGTAGGCGTAGTTGCCATCGTCGGGCACAATCAGCTCGGCGTGGCGAGGCAGGGTTAGCTCGGGTACCACTTCCTCTTCCTGTCCTAGCAATAGTTGCAGGACGTCCTTACCGATCGCCTCAAAGCTAGCGGTGAGGGTATGGGTTTCGGAGCCAATTTCGGTGGCAACAATTTGGCTTTTGCCGCCCACCAGTCCGCGAGCCTCCAGATTTTCCGCTTCACTGGTCAAGGAAATGGAAGCGGCGGGGGTGACACAAACTTTGTTGCGGGCGGGGTCAATGATTAAGAGTTCCCCGGCTCCAAAAAATGCGGTGCGTTGTCCCATGGGTTAAGCCTAATTTCTGTACATTTGCATTCAGAATAGACACGTTCTAGACCCAAGGTTTTTTGGGAGATGCCGATAGTGAGGGGCGGTGGGGTGGTAGGTGGGTGAGGTGGGGGCGATCGCCACAGAAAAGCCTGACCCACCCCCAGTATTTTCAGCGGAGGGCTGGAGTTTTTGAGGATCCCCTCACCCCCCTTGGTAAGGGGGGCTTTTTGTGGCGTAGTTTCCCTCGCGATCGCCAATCAACTGCCGAGATTTCACATTCTCACTGCCCGCCCGCCCATGAGTGGCCACAATGAACGTATCGTCGGGCTTGCCTTCAGGATCAGTACGCCATTCCCGTCAAGGACCCATGGAAATTCAATGTCGAAATGGACTAAGCACCGAAATTTATCGCGTCCTGGTTATTGAGCACAACGATCCCAATTTCTATCAGGTCAATGAGCTGTTTGAAAAAACCAGCTTTTCTGTCCCAGCGGCGGGGGCTGATGCGACTCCACGGCTGTTTAAGATTCACCGTGAGGAGTGTATTGCTGGGGCGATCGCCGAATTGAAGGATGAAAAATATCTCTACGACGCGGTGCTCTTCGACTGGCGCACCCCGGACAATACCTGCGGCAGTGCGGTGGCGGATTTGGTATACCAAGCCGGTAATGCGCCGGTGCTATTGCTGACGGGGTTTGGGGATGACCCGGAAGAAATTCGCCATTGCCTACGCCACGGGGTGATGGAACACTTGGGCATTCCTCGGCTGGCGCGGGAGGGACCCAAGGTATTGGTAAACGCGATTTTGGATGCGATCGCCGAGCGGGAGGGCGTCGAAGCCAGCGAGAATATTCGATTTAGCGCCCTGATTTCCGAGCTGGCTAGGGTGGGACGCACCCGCAAATTTTTCCTAACCATCGCCATCTTCTTCGTGGCAATGTTTGGGCAACCGTCGATGATTTCCGACGCCTTTAAATGGAAGCCTAGCGCCGAAGCCAGACTGATTTTAATGTCCACTGCCTTTGCGGCGATCTGGAAAAAAAAGCCGGAAGACAAGGCACGGGAAATCCTCAGCAAAGCCCGCAGGAACAGCAGAAAAAAGCCCTAGCGATCGCGATCAATCCCGCTTCCCGCTATCAATTAAATCCGCCCATTCATTGCGAGCAGCCTTCATGGATTCACTGGCGATCGCCGCCCAAGCCCGCTCCCGCCGGTGGAGCAACTCCAGCAGGGACAGGGCAACCATCCGAATCGCCTCAATATCCTGCACCCGCTCAATTTCCCGCCGCATCAACTCATGCTGGAGCTGGCTAGAGACACTCGCCTCACCAAAAACCTGATCGAATTCCATACGCAAACCTGCCTATTTCATTCCGCCTATTTCATTCATCATGCACCCGCGATCGCCCTGGCAATAACAAGGGTAACGTCGGTTAAAATTGGCATAGTGATATAGCGCAATCCGCCTATAGTTTGACGTGACAACACGTGCGCTCTGCCTACGGTTTGATGTGGTGATATAGCGCGATTCAGCTATAGTTTGGCGATCACGACGACCCCAATTCGCACCCCACAGGACATTAATCTGCTGCTCTAAATCCACTTCTGTAGACTCCTTGTTCCATCGGTGGGAGGCTCCCTATGAAAGCTGATCTGCTTAAGCGAATGTTCCGGGCGATCGCCATTGATGACTCGGTGGCGACCCAGAAGCTAATGGGAGCAGTGATCAAAGCAGAACGGCAGAAAGGGCACGGGGCTTTAGCCGATCAGCTTGAAAATATCATCAAAAACTATCAGCCTGCGCTGACCAGTGCTCCTGCATTAGACCAAGGGACTGGAGAAAGCCAGAATCCAAAGCCTAAGCGCCCCCAAGACTCGAGCGTTGGCACCCTGCAACCCCTTAACGAGCTTCCCACCAGCCAACGGCTAAACTTGCCATTGGTGTCGGCGACTCCCCGAGAAAAGCTGCGCCACCATATGATCCTGCCCAGCGAAGTGGAGCAGCGATTCCGGCGGGTGGAGCGAGAATATGTGGCCAGGGACCGCCTGGCTCACTTTGGACTCAAGTTTCAGCAAAAAATCCTTCTCTACGGTCCCCCGGGGTGCGGCAAAACCTTGGGCGCTGAACGGCTGGCGTGGAATGTGGGACTGCCGTTTGTGAAAGTGCGCTTTGACGCTATGGTCTCGTCCTATTTAGGGGAAACCGCCGGTAACTTGCGTCGAGTATTTGACGCGGCAAGTCAGAGTCCGTGTCTGTTGTTTTTGGATGAATGTGATGCGATCGCCAAAACCCGCGAGGACATTCAAGAAGTGGGTGAAATCAAGCGCGTCGTCAACACATTTTTGACGGTCCTAGATGAATACGACGCTTCCTCAGGACTGCTGGTCGCCGCCACCAATCTGGACAAATCCCTAGACCCAGCCCTATGGCGAAGATTCGACAACGTAATTGCAATTCCTAAACCAGGGGCACCTGAGCTAGAAGCAATTGTGAGGCAAACCCTCTCTGCTATGACCGTTGGCTCTATTCACTGGGAAAAGATCGTAGGATTATTACATCAACACCACTTCTCTGCTGCCCAAGCCGTGAGAGTGGCTCAGGATGCTGCCAAACGAGCTGTACTAGAGCGCGAAGAACTGGTGATTCAAGAACATTTAGAAGACGCGATCGCCGACAGTCTTGGTCCCAATGCCCAGTGCTCAAAACAACTATCCTCACCAACAACTGAGATTCGTTAAAGAAGGACGCGCACAGTTCCCCAGAGGTAGAAATGGACAGCGCAACCCAAGAACTCAAGCCAATAACGCTAATCGTGGGGGGCACGGCAGACGCCTAAGGTCCAGGGTTTCCATGGTTACCGCCAATTGGGAGCAAATTCAGAAACAGCGGAAAGCAGAGGACAAACCTGACCTGCCAGAAGCCGTTCCATTTATCCTCCAGGTGGACCCTAAAAGCTTTGACGCGGATGATCTAAGAACGTTTGGCATCGAGGTTATTTCAGAGCTTGAGAATGGCTATATCATCGGTGCGGCGGCAGATGTAGAGTTTAGCGATTTACAGAAAAAAATTAGTCAGTGCATCGATAAAGAAAGGGGCGGGGGTAAAATTCCTGAAATCTGGGAAATCCTGGAGGGAACGAAGCGCCCAGAATATATTCTTTCTGAGCAGCTTCTGGGCGAGTGGGACAACATCAAAGATCAACAGATCTACATCGTAGATGTGGGTATTGCCTGCGTTGGTGTGGACTGTAATTATTCAGACTATCCCAAACAAGGAGAGGGTGAGGACGGCGATAAATACATTAAGAGAGTTGTCCGTTGGCAGGGAAAGCGTAAAATCACAGAGCAAAAATGGGGCGACTTGCAGTGGGAGAGAGAGCAAGAATTTACAAGATTTATCGACAGTTCTAAGGGCAATATTATCGAATCAGCATCGTGGGATGATCCTTCTTCTTTGTCTCTAACTCAATTGGCAGACAGCTTTTCTTGCCGGGTTCAGCTATCAGGAAAAGCGTTGAAAGATATGGTGCTGAATTTCCCTTATATCTTTGACGTTAGTGAACCTGATCAATACTATGAATCTCTACAAAAAGTAGAGGGCAGCGAATCCAGTTCCTCTACGTTTGAACTTATCTCGCCCGACAGTAATGCTTCAACGGTATGCGTCATTGACAGTGGCATTCAAGAGCGCCATCCACTCCTTCAGAAAGCTATTAAACATTCAGATTCCCACTCTTGGGTGCCATATCAAACCTTTCAGACTTCCGATCAGGTGCAGACAGGTCACGGTACTCGTGTTGCCGGCGCTGTTATTTACCCTCAGACAATTCCTACATCAGGACAATATCAGCCGGTGTGCTGGCTCCAAAATGCCAGAATTCTAGATGAGGATTGCAAGCTTTCCGATCAGTTATTTCCTCCAAAGGTGTTAGAGCAAATAGTTGAGCATTTCCATAAGACCAAAGGAACCCGTATTTTCAACCATTCCATAACCGGGTCCGTACCATGCCGAACCCAG
>JBCCTE010000102.1:0-8057 GCA_039198915.1 Cyanobacteria bacterium P01_D01_bin.73
ACGATAATTGACCCGGGAAGAAATGGGTTAGTTCGAGGGAGTAATGCTTCAGCCGATATTTCAATCAAAGATGATTCAGCGAGTGCGATCCTATTTTCGATCGCACTGGCGCGCCAGCTTTCTCAGCATCGGTGCCCAAAGCGGTTTTGAAATTATTGACCTGCTAGTCCCCTACGCCATCGGTCAAATTATCAACGTGCTGTCGGGGCGATCGCCAGACGCCGCCGCAAGCTGGTTAATCAGTCTAGTAGCGGGGCTACTGGGGATGCCGGCAGGGAAAGAGCTGTCGTTGAT
Organism: Cyanobacteria bacterium P01_D01_bin.73; assembly: GCA_039198915.1. GTDB lineage: Bacteria > Cyanobacteriota > Cyanobacteriia > CACIAM-69d > CACIAM-69d > CALGDE01. Next base: position 295 of record JBCCTE010000102.1, read on the forward strand.
CGTGCTGATGGGGGTGATTTTTGTCATCACCGTGGCGCGAGCCCCCGTTGAACCGTGGATTAGCGGCTGGTTCCACTGGCTAATTACCCTCAACGCCCGCCGCGATCGCCAAGCAGAAGCGATCGGCAAGATTCTGACGCTGCCCATTGAGTTTTACGACACCCACAACCCCGGTCGCATCGCCAACCGCATTGCGCGAGGGGTAGAAAATTACCTGTGGAGCTACCCGGAAGTGGCGGGGCAGCTAATCCCGAAGCTGGTGCGAGTCATCGGAATTTTTGTGATTATGCTGACCATTGACTGGCGAATTGCGGTGCCCTTCGCCCTGTCATTTTTTGCGGTGCTGGGTTATTCATTGCGATCGCTCGGTCGAATCGTGGAAAAGGAGAAAAAGCTGGACCGATATGTGGAAAACACCACCAGCCACACTTCGGAGCTGGTAACCAACATCAAAACCGTCAAAGCATTCGCCACCGAAACCCGCGAATACGAACGCCAGCGCCAGCGCCTAAGCCGAGAGCTATTTGTGGTCACCTACGGCATCCATACCGACTACGTTGTTTTGGCAACCTGGCGCAACACCGGTCTACAAATTGCGTCCTTCGGCATCCTAGGACTGGCGCTTTATTCCACCTTTACCGGGCAAATTTCCATCGGCTATTTCGTAACGCTGATGACTCTCGCCAGCATGGGCTACTCGGAAATTCGCCCCATCAGCCTGCAGTCGGAACTTTTGGCGCGACGCTTTTCATCCCTACAGCGCTTCCACGAATTTATGGAGGAGCCGGTGGGATTGGATGCCCAGCATGTTCACTTTGAAGATGCCGGTGCTCCCAAGGCGGCGATCGTCCCATTCCGGGAAGCGCCGAAGCTTCAGGGGCTACCGCATTATCAGTTCAGGGGCAGCGTGGAATTCAACAACCTGAGCTTCGGCTACCATCGCGATCGCCCGGTGCTCAACGATATCAATATCACCCTGAATCCCTGCGAAACCGTTGCCCTGGTGGGACGCTCCGGCTCTGGTAAGTCCACCCTGGTGAAGCTGCTGTTCCGCTACTTCGATCCCGACAGCGGTTCCATCACCATTGACGGCAAGGATATTCGCTCTCTCAATACGCGGGGCTATCGACGGCGACTGGCGATCGTTCACCAGGACGTGGACGTGTTCAACGGCACCGTTTTTGACAACCTACGTTACGGACGGCCCGATGCTACCTGGGAAGAAGTAAAACAGGCCTGCGCGATCGCCCGAGTAGATGAATTCGTACGCACCCTCCCCGAGGGCTACCACACCATCGTTGGTGAACGGGGCTTGCGGCTGTCTGGCGGTCAACGCCAACGGCTAGGGATTGCCCGAGCATTGCTAGTGGATCCCGACGTGCTGGTCTTTGACGAGGCTACCTCCAGCTTGGATTCAGAGTCGGAGCGCACCATCCAGGAAGCCATGAGTTCCATCCTCGGCACCCGCACCACCCTGGTAATTGCCCACCGCCTTAGCACCGTACGCGAGGCCGACAAGATTGTTGTCATTGACGACGGGGATATTGTGGAGGTGGGGACCCATAACCAGTTGCTAAAGCAAAAGGGGCTGTACTACCGACTTCACACTTTGCAATCATCCGAGGCAATGCCTGCTCTCTAGATGTTTGAGTTTTCTGTAGCTTTTGGCTCAATCTTCAAGACTAATGTGAGCTAATTTATCGGTTGATTGTCGCTTAGCTATCGCGATCGCTCCCTTGAGGCAGGATCAAAACACACATCGCCCAATTCATAAAACCTAACAGCCCCTGACGCGTTTGCCTCCACATTCTGTGGCAAGCTGTCTATGCACCCAAAGGACGTTGTCCTGCTCCTATGACTCAGCCCTCATCCAGCCCTGTTCGCGCAGGATCGATAGAGAATAAGCCGCCTGAGCGCACGGTTGGTAAGCAATACCAGCCCCTGGCCTTGGTGCTGTTAGTCACGACAATCGTTCTTGGTGGTATCGGTAGTCGGCTGGCGTATTTACAGATATACGAGGGCGATCGCAACCGCAGCCTGGCCGATACCAATCGAATTCGTTTAGTCCCCCAGGCTCCCGAGCGCGGCAAAATCTTGGACAGTCGTGGGCGGGTTTTGGCGGATAATCGCCTGGCATTTTCTCTGGCGGCTTGGCCCATTGCGCGATCGCCCCAAGAATGGCGCACGTTAATTCCCACCCTGGCGCGGATTTTAGATATTCCCACGGCAGAGCTATACCAGCGCATTGAATCGGCAGGGTATCGGTCCACCAGCTTGCTGCGGCTGGCGCGGGATATCAGTCCTCAGCAAATGACCGCACTGGTAGAGCTGCAAACCTCTGAAGCGGGGCTGGAAATTATTAAGGAAAGCGCTCGGGTTTATCCCTACGGTTCTTTAGCGCAGCCAACCGTGGGCACCGTCCGCGAGGTGCAAACCGCTGATGTGCCCGACGATGATCCAGAGCGGGTGAGGGTTGGCGACTGGCTTGGCACCGCAGGCATTGAAGCGGCGCTGAATCGGCGGCTGAAGGGGACCTGGGGCGTGCGCCAAGTGGAAATGGCGGAGAATCCAGGAGAGGAGGCACGGCCGCTGGCGGGGCGAAATTCCCAGGCGGGTGAAACGGTGCGGCTGACTTTGGATGCGCGGGTGCAGCAAGATGCGGAGACGCTGCTGGGCGATCGCACTGGAGCCCTGGTGATTCTCCACGCAGAAACGGGCAAGGTAATTAGCCTAGTTAGCAACTCCCAAGATGCTGCGCCAGTGAACGGCGAAGAATCTGAGGGCAGTACCAACAGCGATCAAGCTCCAGAGCCAAACCTTGCGCTTCAAGGACAGGTTCCGGGCTCGCTGTTTGAGCTAGTGACAGCAACGGCGGCGCTGGAGTCGGGAGGTTTTACTCCGAACCGTCAGTTGCGGGTTCGGCCTTGGCAGCGGGTTGGCGGGGTGGTCTTTGGCGATCGCTATCAGGTCAGCTCCAATAATTTCAGCCTAAAGGCAGCGATTCAGCGCCAGGAGCCAATTTTAAGTCAAGCATTTTTTGAAGAAGCGACCCTCACAATGGGCACCGCCGAGACCATTACTTGGGCGCGGAAACTTGGTCTGGGTCAGCGGACAGGCATTGAGCTGAGTCAGGAAGAGTCGGTTCCCCTGGCGTTGGAGCAGCTTTGGAAGCAGGAATCGGAGCAGGAGCGCTGGTTTGTAGGCGACGGCGTTAATCTAGCGCTTGGGCGTGGCAAGCTGCGGGTTTCGCCACTACAAATGGCGGTGTTTGTGGGACTGCTGGTTAACGGTGGCTATCGAGTGCAGCCTCATTTATTGGATGATGCGACGCCGATGGCAACGCGGCAGTTTGTGGGATTGAAAACCGAGACGCTGCGGACCCTACAGCAGGGTTTTGTGGAAGAGCCCTTGGCGATCGCCACTCGCCGCAGCTCAGATAATCCGGAATCGTCAAACCAACCATCTAGCCCTCAACCCTCTCCAGCCAGCAGCAAAAATCAACAATCCACACGTTCCAGCATCGCAGACAGCGTTATCAACAGCACCCTGCCAACCCTTGCCAGTCGCAGCAGCACCGTCTCCCTTCCCAACGGCGAGCAGTGGCACTGGGTCGCCGCCTATGCTCCGGCGCGATCGCCTCGATACATCGCCGTTGCCTTGGTTGGCGGAAAGGACGCACAGCCAGCGGGCGATCGCACCGCCTCAGGATTATCCCTAGCCAGAATCTTGGTGCAGCAGGGGCTTTGGGAAAGCCTAGATCCCTACGGCGTCAGCACCCAGTTAGAACCAGCGGTGCCCAATATTGACAGCCCTCCCCCGGTCAACGTTCCCTTAACCGAGCAGCAATCCCCATAGCCTTCCCGGCAGCCCCTTAGGTTATCTTTGTCACACGAACTGGTGAAAGCACTGCACCACTCTTGGTGCGCGGCATTCCAGTATTCGCCGATAGGAGGCGATCGCCCACCCTTCGCGGGATGTTGCAATCAAAAAGCAGCTACAAAGCAGCCAAAAAATTGCAACATCCCGCGCGGAGCCGGAAGCGTGCCATTAGAATCGAGACACACATCGCAATAACCGGGAGATTGGCTGTGGTCTTTCCCCTGCCAGCCATCATTACTCAACTAATCCTTCTAGTCCTCGGGTCATCCATTCAGGCCCAGGCTTACCATCGCCGTGGCGAAATGAATCGGCGGCGCAGCATCGAATACTCCTTCGCCCTGGAATTGTTGATGATTTGCCTTGGATGGACGATCTTCATTGGCCTCTTTGGCTACATACCAGGCAACATCGCCATTGAAATCAAAAGATTTATCGTGCAGGGACGCTGGTCAGACGCCCTGAACATCCCGCTGTTAATTGCCATCCCGGTGATATTTTTCCTCGGCTTGGAAGTTAAAATGCTCGCCATCCGTATCCTAGATTTTTGGCTGTCCTACACGGGCGAGCTGCTAGAAGGCGAAGAGCTGCCCATCCCCCCAGCGGAACAGGAGCCAGGCACCGAGCAATTTAATAAAACCCGAGTCCAAATCTTTGTGAATCGCTACCAAAACCTCCAGGAAAGCCTGACCCAAGAAGTCATCTTCCTGGGGCATTCAGGTAGCTCCATCGCCTGCGCCCTGGTCTTCGTATTCCAGGCACTAGCGATCGCCTGGCTGAAATCTTCGTAAATCAGGTCAAAAACCAACGCCGCCACCCAAGCCAAGCCCACCACCTTCAGCACTAAATAGCTCGAAACCAGCCCAGAATTAAACCCGCCCCAAAGCAAACCAGCATGTTTAAGCAAATCTTCGGCGACCTTTGGTCAATCCTGAAACCACCCCGCCCCTTCTCTTGGCAGAGCCTGTTCCTTTGCAGCTTTGCCCTGTGGACAGCATCGTTTGTGATGGGGTATTTCAACCTAGAAAATCAGCAAACCTTTTCGACCTTGGGGCTGCTGCTATTGACACTAGGGGGAATCTTCTGGGCCATTGAACAAAAGCCCATCAGCATCATGGGGATTTCCATGGGGCCGTGGATGGCGGCGATTTTGGTCAGCACCTTTATCTATCGCTACCAAAATCAAGTCGTCGGCATGCCGGAGCGCGATGCTCTGCATCTCGCAGCGATAGTGTGGCCTCTTATTGCGGCTCTGCTGAAAATCATTCCCGACTTGGTGCGCCTTAAGCCACGATTGGGGCTAGCGGTAAAACCTGTTCATCGAACTGGGCTAGCAATCTTTATCATGACCCACTTTATGATGGCTTTCTGGATCCACTTTGGCTTCCTTACTCAGGACTGGGCGGCCGATTTAAGTTTGGCTGGAGACAGCATTGAAGCTTACCGAAAGAGCTTGTTTGTCGTTTCCCTCGATCTGATTTAGCTGGGGAGCCAAGATGGATCGAGTTTGCGCACGAATTGCCCGATCGCCTAGATTTCAGAGGCTAATTCTAGGCTCCATTGTGTTGGCAATTGTGATCGCGGGCTTGGAAACCGAGCCTTGGATGATTAGCAATGGCAAAGTCATCATCCACGTGCTGGATAAGCTTATCTTGCTGGTTTTTGGGTTTGAAGCTGCAGTTAAAATTTTGGCAGAAGGTCGGCATCCACTGCGCTATTTTCGGGACCCGTGGAATACCTTTGACTTTCTGATTTTAGTTTTTCTATTACTACCCTTTTGGGGCAGCTTTTTCGCCATATTTCGAGTGGGACGACTGCTACGGATTCTACGCGTTGTCACTACTTTTCCTCGCCTACGGTTACTAATATCTACGCTGCTACAAAGTTTGCCGTCTATTGGCTATTTGCTGCTGATTCTAGGGCTACTTTTCTATGTCTATGGTGTGGGAGGAACGTGCCTATTTCGAGGTAACGATCCGGTGTACTTTGGTAGTTTAGGGCGGGCCATTTTGTCGTTATTTACGGTGGTGACCCTCGAAGGATGGACCACCACGATGTATACGCAGATGTATGGGTGCGATCGCTACGGCTACGAGAGTTTCCCTGAATTGTGCGTTGCCCCGGAGCAATTTCCAGCCATTGCCCCCATCTTTTTTATCAGCTTTGTTTTAATCGGAGCACTGGTAATTTTGAACCTGTTCGTCGGTGTCATCATTAGCAGCATGATGACCAGCATTGATGAAATGGAAGAGACAAAGCCACAGCAGAAAATCACTGGGCCAGCATCAGCTCCAGCTAATGATACGAGCGCTTCACAGGGACAGATTCAACGCATAGAAGCTCAGCTAAATCTGATCCAGGGGCAGATACAGGATCTAGTTCAAACGGTACAAGGTAACCCAAACCAAACTGATTCCAACCCTCCAGAGTTCCGTAGATAATCCAACAGAAAAGCTTCCATAAAAAAAGCCTGCGCAAAGCAGGCTTAGATTTACCGTAAGTAAGGCAGGGACAAGGTTGTAAATGTAGCTAAGCGTAGCGAGCTCTACACCATTTCTGGAGTGCGGTTTGCTGCTTCCAACACTGCCTGGCGAGCCCAGCGATCACTTGCCAAAATATCCTCCAGACTGGGGTTTTCGGTGTTGCTATCCCGATGGCGATCGCAAACCGTTTCAATCACCTTGGGAATATCAAGGAAGCCGATTTTCTCCTCTAGGAACAGCGCCACTGCCTGCTCGTTCGCCGCGTTCAGCACCGCCGGCATCGAACCACCCGCCCGACCTGCCGCGTAGGCTAAGTCCATGCAAGGGTACTTGGCGCGATCCGGCTCCCGGAAGGTGAGGTCCCCAGCTTTAACCAAATCCAACTGGGGCCAATCCGTATAAATCCGCTCGGGATAGGACAGCGTGTAGAGAATCGGCAGGCGCATATCGGGCCAGCCCAACTGAGCCAGCACCGACGTATCCTGAAGCTCAATCAGTGAATGGATGATGCTTTGGGGGTGAATCACGATATCGATATGGTCGTAATCCATGCCAAATAGGAAGTGCGCCTCGATCACCTCCAGCCCTTTATTCATCAGGGTTGCTGAATCCACGGTAATTTTGCGACCCATGGACCAGTTGGGGTGCTTGAGAGCGTCGGCGACCTTGACCTCAGGCAGCTTTTCAACGGGCCAATCGCGGAATGCGCCGCCGGATGCGGTCAATAGAATCCGCCGCAGACCGACATCGGGAACGCCCTGCAAACATTGGAAGATGGCGGAGTGTTCCGAATCCGCCGGCAGTAACTGAACGCCGTGTTTTTCAATGAGGGGCAGCACCACTGGACCACCAGCAATCAAAGTTTCTTTGTTGGCTAGGGCAATGTCTTTTCCGGCTTTGATGGCGGCGATCGTTGGCAATAGTCCTGCGCAGCCAACGATGCCAGTGACAACGACTTCCGCGTCGCCGTAGGCTGCAGCTTCAACAATGCCTGTCTCGCCGCCGACTAATGTGGGTTGGACGGGGACATCGGCGATCGCCTCTCGCAGCTCCTCCAATTTTGTTTCATCCCGCAGCGCCACAATTTGCGGTTGAAACTGCCGCACCTGCTCCGCCAACAGGGCAACATTACGCCCGGTTGCTAGCCCCACCACTCGAAACCGATCCGGATACTGTTGCACAATATCCAACGTTTGGGTGCCAATGGAGCCGGTAGAGCCGAGCAGGGTAATTGCTTTCACGGTTACTGTTTGTGGGTGGGACAACAGGGGGCAATGACTCTGCTGCGAAGCCACTCTATCGATAGGTCACTCTGTTAATAGGTCACTGCGCCCAACTGCTGACCATAGTACGACTCATTAGTACGGCCCATCAGTAAAGCCCGTGGCGATCGCCCTATAACCG
>JBCCTE010000103.1:0-8056 GCA_039198915.1 Cyanobacteria bacterium P01_D01_bin.73
GGAAAAAATAGAAAATAGAACCACCATTCGTAGGTCAAAGTCCAGAAAGGTAGATTTCCAAGAAATGGATTGATATGGATTCCAGGTTTAAGCGTCGATATCTCCTGCACCATAAATAAGTTGCCCACCAGCGTTGGCCAAAAGTCAGGATCCTTGAGAACTGATAGCAGTCCAAAGTTAGAAACGGCGATCGCAAAAACCAATAGCATTGCGACAACAAAGGGAAAATAGATTCGGCGAAATCGGCGAATAAAGTATTGATAAAAATCTTGTTTTGGGCGACCGGCGGATGACCAATACATCACAAATCCACTGAGCAGGAAAAACACCATTACGGCTTCCTGCCCAAAGGATAAAATTCCTTTCTGTAACCAAACGGGTAACGTTGTTGAACTGCCTGCCCAGTTGTGGAAAACGACGTAGGTGGCGGTTAATCCCCGCAATCCATCCAACTGTCTAATTCTTTGGGGAAACGGTTTTGAATCAGGGATGGCAGGCGTACTGTTTGAAAGTGTAGAGGGTGAAGTCGCCATAGAGAAGTGACAGTTGGACAGATGAAGGCTGGCGCGATCGCCCGGACCAGCGTTTCGACAAACCTAGATGAATCTACAACCCTGAAAGTCTGAATTCCTGATAAAAATATCGGAATTATTGCCAGCGCCACTGGTGCGAATAAAACCGTAAAAGTGACAATTAGATGATTGTTGGCGCTGGAGATAGATTAATTAGAAAATTTAGTTCTATTGTGACTAAAAATTTTTAATTAATACAAAAGGCGCCACGATTAGACTACGAAAGCGAACTGAGGAATCTTTATTCCACTGTCCTAGCTGTTGAGCATTGGGCTTGCGGATCACCTGTTCGTCAATCCACCGCTGCACTTGGGTTGCGTTGTCAGAGGCGATCGCCAGCCCCACATCGACCAGCCCAATTTCCTCCGATACCCAAATGATGGCATCCCGCTTGGCGTGGGGCTCCAGCCACTCCCAGGCGGCTTCGTCCAGCGACTCGGTAAGCTGTTGGCGTAGGTCCATTGGCGGGTTGGCGGAGATGTCAGTGGCGGTGTTGTCCATGGGGTAGGTTTGAAGCTTGGTTAGTTGAAGAAACTGATTGGGATTGGAAGGGCAGCCGACGAGGGATTATTGCTCGGGTTGAGGGGTGGGTGGACCGAAGCGATCGCCGAGAAATTCAACAAATCGCTTGACCTTGACCGACAGGTAGCGGTGGGAAGGATAGAGGGCGCTTAGGGTTAAAGATGCGGGACAGTAATCGGGCAAAATTGACACTAGCGTCCCCGTTTCCATGGCTGATTGCACCATAAATTCAGGAAGTAGGGCAACCCCCTGCCCGGCGATCGCTGCGGACCGCAAGACTTCACCGTTGTTGGAACAGAGGCGCGGGCGGATGGGCAGGATAACGTCACCGTCGGGACCGGTCAGTCGCCATTGGGTGCAAAGGGCGCGGTAGCCGTAGTGCAAGCAGTCCCACTCCTGGAGGGTGCGGGGGGTGTCGATGGAGGGGCGCTGGGCAAGGTAGGCGGGGGCAGCGCAAAGGATCAGCGCGACGGGGGCTAGGTCAATTTGAGTTAAGGAAGCAAGGGGCGGCGTGTCGCTGATGCGGACAGTGATGTCAAACCCTTCTTCGATGGGGTCTACCAGGCGATCATTGAGAATGCAGTCCACCTGGATTTTGGGATTGTCAGCCATAAAGTCGGCGATCGCTGGCGCCAGATGGCTGATGCCAAAGCTCATAGGGGCATTTACCCGAAGCACGCCCTGGGGTTCGATTTGGAGTTGGGCGATCGCCTGGTCCGCCTCAGAAAGGTCCGCCAAAATAGCAACGCAGCGATCATAGTAGGCACACCCCGCAGCAGTGACGCTGACGCGGCGGGTACTGCGCTGGAGTAGCTGGACGCCAAGCTGTTTTTCCAGGGCTATCACGGCTTTATTCACCGTGGAACGGGTCAGCATCATCTGCCGAGCCGCCGCCGCAAAACCACCAGCTTCCACCACCTGCACAAAGGCTCGCATTGCCTCTAGCTTGTCCATGGTTAGATGCCCTCAGCGAGAAGTTTTTAGAGACGCTTACTATCTGCGTAAGTCCCTAGCCGGTTTTTGATGGGTCTTTAGAAGGAAGCGATCGCCACCCCCGAATCTGGAGCATTGACGCCATTGCCATTCTGGAGATTGCTGTTTTGATCAGATAGTCCCGAGGGCAGCGCCGGGAAAGTGGGCGCAGCGGGTAGGCTCGGCTGGGGACCGTCTACGCGATCGCGAAGGTCTTCCAAGATTTGATACATGGAAGCCGCAAAGCTCTTGGGATCCCAAAGTAGCTGTAGGTTACCGGGCTCCTTACCGCGCTTTAGCTTTTCACGGATTGAGTCGCGTAATTGGCGATCGCGCCCCAGCTTGACGCCCCACTCGATATACTCCGCCCAGCTCCAGGTGGTTCCCTCCGTAATCCCCGCCGCTCGAATTAGGGAATAGCCCAGGCGCGAGAAGGACTGTTCGCCCACCCGCGTCACAATGGGCAGGTTGCAGTACAGCGCCTCTAGGTTGTGGGTGGCGCCGCTGTAGGGATAGGAATCCAGCAGCACGTCGCACATGAGATAAACGGTGCGGTGCTCCTCTTCCGATGCCGTGCGGGGGACGACTTGGATGCGGCTGCGGCGGACTCCCTGGCGATCGCACTCCTCGTGATAGGTGCGCATCATCAGCTCCAGATCACCCACTCGCGACTTGAAGAACAGCAGGCTATCGGGCACCTGCTTAATGATATTGATTTGAGCCTGGACCATAGCGCGGCTGAACTTTTGCCCCGTCGCGACGCACAGGAAAATCACCTGGTCGTCATCGATGCGGAAGGCGCGGCGCTGGAGTTCGCGGCTGGTGGGGCTAATGGGCAAGTCGTTAATGGCGGCGAAGGCACCGGGCATACGGATAAGTTTCTCGATGTAGTGGCGATCGACCCCGGCTGGATGAGTATGCCAGTCCACCAGGTTGTAGTTATTGGGGTTGAGGTGGGGCGCATCGTAGCCCAACCAGGTTATGCAAACGGGCGCCGGTTCCATATGCAACACATCGGCGTGGGGCAGAACCGTGATGGAATCTAAATCCACCAGCACATCCAGCTGGTCGGACAAAACTCGCTTGGCAATGGTGGCGGTGCCCAGGTTCGGAAGCTCCGGCGTGTTGGGGTAGTAAAACTTCTCAGCGACTTGCTCAAAGAGTACCGTGCGCTCGTCCTTCGGCATGTCACCAGTGACGTAGAAGAACAGGTGTGGGGTTAGCTTGCGTAGCTCGGCAAAAATTTGGGCACTACACCAGCCGACGGAGTGGCGGCGAAAGTGTTTGGACATAAAACCAAGACGTAGGGGACGGTGGGGCGATCGCCGCGGCCATTTCCGAAGCGCCTTGTTAACCATGGGCTCCAGCTCCGGCGTCTTTTTGAGGGCGTTAACCACCTGCTCATCAAAGTTTTTGATGTACTGTTCCCCCAGCGCCTCCGCGATTTTGCTGTTTCTCGCCACATCGTCGCGGATATGGGGCACGTCAAACAGCACGTTGACGTAAATCCGTACAAAGTGATCCCGATCCAGGCTCGGTAGCTGCTCAAAGAGGTCCGGCTCGATCGCCTCGTAGTGTTCCCGTGCCTCTTGGTTTAGCCCAATACTGCACAGGATTTTCACCTTCATCACGCCCGCCAGAATTTTCATAACCGGCGTGCTGGCATTTTTCTGGAACAGATCAGCGATGCGATTTGCCTGCTCGAAGTTGGACCACGTATTCAGCAGCTCGCACATTTCCCAGTAGGACTTGAACGTCTTGGGGTGGCGCAGAATATTGCGTTCGTGCCATATCATCCCTTCGTTGCGCTTCTCGGCGCCGAGGAGCTGACAGGCAAGCATGTTGTAGCCATCTTCCCCCTGCTGGGCGGGGTTGATGGTCAGCGCCATTTGCCAGTGATAAAGCGCCTCCGGCTTTTTCTGCGCCCGCTCGTAGGCTAAGCCCATATTCCAGTGAGCAGCGGCGTGCTGAGAATCAATGGCGATCGCCCGCTGATAACACTCCAACGCTTCATTCACCTGGTTCTTACACAGCAGCGCGCTGCCCAAATTTAGCCAGGCGTCCAGATAGCTACCATCCAATTGCAGGGCGGCTTGGTAGGCGTCGGCGGCGCTCTGGGTTTGTCCCAGTTGCATTAGGGCGTTCCCCAGAAGCTTGAAGACTTTAGGCTGCTGGGATGAAATTTGCAGGGCGGCTTGGCAGGCAGCTTTGGCTTGTTCCCACTGCTGATCCTTGAGGTAGGCTTCTCCGAGCTGATGGTAAAGCAGCGCAAAAATGGGGTTGCGGGCGATCGCCATCGGAGCCGGATCGTTGCCAAATTGCAGCGTAGTCGTCCGAGGTGCCGGCATCTGCCAACAGGCAGCCCCTTTGCTCAGGTCCACCACGTCTGACACGTTGTCTAAACCATTCGCCTGATAGGTAGCGGTAGCATGAGTCGCCCCAGGGCTATCCGCTTGAACGGGGCAAAATTCCAGTCCCTGGCGGTAATGAAAAATCGCGTGCTGAATCCATTCCACTTCCTGGCAAAGGTTACCAATTTTCAGCTTCAGCTCCGCCGCCTGGAGCGGGTCCCCCTCATTCAAAAAATACTGCACCTGCTCTTCGTAGGCATCCCTGGCAAACAGAACCAGCGATCGCAAATTTTGCATCACCTCCTCGCGCAGTTCCTGGTTGGCAGGATCCTGAACCTGGGGCGATCGATCAACCTGTTCCAGGGCACTTTTATAGTGGCGCAGAGCAGAGTCTACCTCGCCGCAGCCTTGGCAAATCCAAGCCGCCGTATTTAGGTGCCGAGGATTTTCGGACTTGGCTTCCATCACGCGATCAATACTGGCGATCGCCTCCCCGTGTTCCCCCTGCTCAAACTTCGCCAGCGCCAGACCGTGATACGCCTCAATACAGTCGGGACGCTCTTTCAAAACTTCCTGATAAATCCGCTCTGCCGCGATCGCATTGCCCGTTGTCAATAGCGCCCAGGCACGACTTAAAACATCAGACAGGGAAGCAACGTTTTCCATAGGAGTTAAAAGCGGAGGCGAAGAATCAACAGGGGCGCTGGGGAGAAACGCTGGGGATCAGGCAATGGAACAGACAGACGGACGGCGGACAGACATTAAACGTCTTGGGGAAGTACACGCATTAGCGCTTCGGGAGCTGAATAGCTGCCCTAAACACCGACCAGCGCCGGATTGGCGGGGCTATTGTAATGGGCGTTGAGATCCAGCCCTTCGCCGTAGGTTACCGGCGGCAAATTGCCGGAAGCGGCGTCCTTAATGAACTGAATATGCTTCGGCAACAGGGCGCGATGGGAGTAGCGCTCCACCGCAAAATTACGGGCATTTTGGCGGATCTGCGCCATACCGTCGGGATGATTTAGCACCTCGTCCACGCGATCGGCAATCTTCTTGGGCGAAAAGAAATCCGTCAGCAAGCCGTTTTCACCGTCGGTGATAATTTCCTCCACCGGCGGCGTTGCGGAGCCGATCACTACGCAGCCAACGGACATAGCTTCAATCATCGACCAGGACAGGACAAAGGGGCGCGTCAGATAGATATGCGCCGACGAGGCTTGCAGCACCTGCATGTACTGACCGTAGGGCAAGGAGCCGGTGAAGTGGACCCGCGACATATCGAGGGGGACTTTTTCCAGCATGTGCTGCTTGTAGGATTTACCGTCGGGCAGGGGCTTGCCGTAGCACACACGCTCCGAGCCGACGATGACGACGTGGCAGTTGGGGCGTCGCTCTTGGATATAGGCGATCGATTCGATAAATTCTGGGAAGCCGCGATAGGGCTCCATCCCGCGACTGACGTAGGTTACGATTTCGTCAACGTGGGATAGGTCCAGATTTGGCAGCTTGAGCTTGGCTCCAGGCTTGGGTACGAAATATTCAGTGTCAACGCCGTCGTGGATAACGTTGAGTTTGGGTTGGTATTCGGAAGGGAATTGCGATCGCTGCCACTTCGTCGGGCAAACCCCATAATCACAGCTATTTAAGTCCAGCAAAATCGGCGCATTTTTCAACCGAATCCGAGCGATATCATCCACCGACAGCGGGTCATTGGGATCAAAATCCGCATCGGTGCCGCGAGCATTATAAAACCACTCGAAATAGCCCAAAAATTTCGACTCTGGAAACGCATCCTTAATAAAGACCGTAGAGCCCCAGCCGGAGTGTCCATAGATTAAATCAGGAACGAAGCCGCTATTGCGCAGAGCATCGGCAACCCGGTACATAGCCTGCCCTTGAAGGACAGCGTTTTCCGTGGGGCGGACGTAATGGTGGGTGCCAGGGTGGGCATCGCGGGAGGGTTTGAATAACACCTTGCGAACGCCGGCAATGCGCCACTCTGGATTTTCATTCTTGGTTCCAAACACCACCTGGTTATTGGGATCCCGCCCCAAAATAGCGGAGACGTGGCGAAACTGGGCAGGAAAGTTGGGGTGCAGAAACAGAATGCGCATAGCCGAGTGGAATGGTAAGTCGTCGATGGGACTGGGGGAATCGTTGAGGTCTTAGGGGCGATTAAGTCCAAACGACCGATTGTGGCTCTCCTACGTTCCCGAAGTTGGAGTCTTGGAGAAGGTTCAGAAAGAGTTAGTAGCTGAATGTTCTGGCGTTTATCCTACAGCGTTGCGGGGTTTTCATTAAATCTGAATTCCTCGAACCTGATGCCATTAAGTAAAGTCGCTGTCGTTTCGAAATAGATTCAAAAACAAATTCAAAAGTAAAAAACTGCCACGGATACAGTTGCGTTTCATATCTGTGGCAGAAAAATAAACCCTGACAGAGAAGATGCTTAGCACTTACTCCTTTGCTTAGTTTCTTGGAAATCCTTGGTTTTACTAGGGAGATCTTTTGCCTCAACCATTTCACCGAAGAAGGATGTTTCTTTGAACACGGTGCGATCGCGATCGTGCAGCGGCAATGAGTCAACTAGGCTCGACCAAACTTCCGGGCGAGCATTTCGAACCTTCACCGCTTCCGCCAATGCATCAATCCCTAGATGGTTTTGCAGTGCCCATTCAGTAAACTCCGCATTTCCGGGAGTGAGCGATGCCGGATCGCCATCGAGATCATCTACTACTTCTATTTTTCCAAGGGTAAAGATTGCAGCACTACTGGGGTCATCTGGATCGCAGATGATTTGAAGGCCCCACTCGTAATTTCCTGGGGCGAGGGTAGAACCATCGGGCAACAGAGGAACGGTGAACAGTCTCGGTTCTTGATTATTGGTCAGGGCAAATAGCTGGGATTCTCCAGCTTCTTCTTTGGAATCAGAGTTGATAATCAGGGTATCTAAATAGCCTGATACCCCTTTATCTATGTAGACAACGATTTCCGGGCTGGCTTTCGCCGTCTTCTCGTATTGAGCCGGAGGAGTTATGGCGACGAGCGGCATTCTTGTTTCGGCCAAGATGCATCTAGGGTGACATCGAGTGGTGACTTCCCAGGCCAAGGGACTGATTTCTGCTTGATTGTCAGCGATTGGAAATGCCGGATAGTGGTCAATAGAACCACCGGAAGAGGTCGCTTGGATTGGCGATGGGCTGACGATGGCTAGCAACAGGGCAATCAGCCCTAGGGCAATGCACGCAACTATTTTGGGAAACTTGGGACGATTGGGCAGCATTGGATTTCCCTTTTTTGAAGAGGAGCAAGTCAGTTCTAGCTGAGGTAGCCAAGCCTATCTGTCACTGGCAAGAGCCAACTTTCCCACTATACCGAGGGCGAGAAGACTTATCCGCAGCAATGGTTAGTGACAGACCTCAGAATTTTGGCTTCAATTCATTCGCGAATGGTGAGTGTGGAGTGATCTCCAAAGAAGATGAGGTCATTCCTATCGAAGAAAAAGCAGGCTCGCAGTCCAGCGCTGGACTGGAAGCAGAAAACCTCTGTCCCTTTGATGTTTTTCGCTTCTAGAGCGCCTTTGCTCGATAGCCACGAGATGATTTCTATGCGTGACTGACCATGCAGATGCTTTTGGAC
>JBCCTE010000104.1:0-8041 GCA_039198915.1 Cyanobacteria bacterium P01_D01_bin.73
CGAACCGCCGTGCGAATCTCTGGCACTCGAGAGGCGACGGAGGCAGGAACCTTCTGGGGTAGACGAATGGTGAACGTTGCCCCTTGCCCCTGTTGAGAGGTGCATGCCAGGGTGCCGCTGTGGTTTTCCACAATGATTTGGTAGCTGATGGACAGTCCGAGACCGGTGCCTTTACCTACGGGTTTGGTGGTAAAGAAGGGGTCAAATAGCTTGGCTTGGGTTTGTTCATCCATGCCAATACCGTTGTCGGCAATCTGCACTTCTAACTCATGGCTATCGCTATGCCACTGAGTAACAATCTTCAGCGTAGGCACTTCTCCGGTCCAGTCAGGATCATCACAGGCGCTATCCAACGCATCGATCGCATTGGCCAGCAAATTCATAAACACCTGGTTTAGCAGCCCTGGATAGCACTCAATATCCGGCACCTCACTGTAATCCTTAAGCAGCTCGATGGCGGGGCGATCGCCCTTGGACTTCAGACGACTCGCCAAAATCATTAGCGTGCTTTCAAGCCCTGAGTGGATATCAACCGACTTTTTGATCCGCCTCATCCAGCCGTGAAAAAGTTCTCAAGGATTTGACAATGGCTTGAATCCGCTCTGCCCCCATGCGCATGGACTGGAGTACCTTCGGCAAATCGGTTTGGATGAAATCCCACTCCAGCTCCTCCTGCATTTCCTTCAACTCCGGCGGCAACGGTGATATGTGGCGCTGGTATTCCTCCATCAATTGGATCAAATCGTTAACGTAGTCGGTCACGTACTCCACGTTGCCGAAGATAAAGTTCACGGGATTATTAATCTCGTGGGCAACTCCAGCCACCAATTGCCCCAGCCCAGACATTTTTTCACTGCGGATAAGCTGCGTTTGAGCTTTCTTCAAGGCCGCTAATGCATCATGGGCTTCAAGTTCGCTCTTCTGAGACTTTTGGAATAGCTCCGCCTGGTTTAGGGCGATCGCCACCTGCTCTGACACCCCCTTCAGCAGCTCAATATCCAGCGTGCTCCAAGAGCGAACCTTCGCCGCGCCGCAAAGAATGACCCCTGTCCGACCAAACTGAGTCGCCACTCGACTAGCCAGAACTGAACGATAGCCATATCGCCTCAGCACCCCCCTAATTTCCCGATTTTCCAGCCCATTAACGTCATTCACACACAGCAGCTCGCAACGCTCAAAAGCGCGAATTAACGGCGCTCGGTCAAAGGATTGGTTGGAAAAATCATCAAGGTGTTTCTTTTTCGCGGAATAAACCACATCCCACACTTCCTCGTCCGCATCGACCCAGGCAAAGGAGCAGCGATCACCTTGCAGCAAATTAAACACCTCAGCAATAGCTGTCGAAATTACCGCCTCGGAATCCAAAGAATCACGAATTTGACTCGATAGCCGCTGATTTAGCACATCCGCCTGCTCCTGCTGCAGAGCGAGCTCTTCCTGGGACTCCACCAAGTCCTGCTGCACCTGCTCCTTTTGCTGCCGAGCTAAGAACCAACTCCAAAGACCCGTCGCCAGCAGCGCGGAAAGCATTAACCAATTCACCAGCAGTTCTCGCCCCAAAGGGCTCATTTTCTCCGTAATTGCTCCTTTTGGTGTCGCAATTAGCACTCGCCAGTTATACCCTTGAGCCGCCTCATGATTAACCACCACTCGCCCCAGCAGATTGTACTTCTGCACCAGGCTAAAAATTGGCAGCTTGAGGAAAGTGTAGGTGCTGTCATCGGAGACAAAAGAGCCTTGAGAGCGCCGTTGCATAGCCTCCCATAGCCCTGAGTTTTGTTGGGGAAGAGATTGCCCACTGCGCTCCGGCAGCAGGAATCCCCACTCCCGCTCTGGCTCGTGATGCTTGAGCCAATGTCCCGTACCGTTCACTAAGTGAGAGCGAGAAGGGAAATCATCAAGGTCAATATTGCTCAGGTAGGAGATGTACTGCTCATGCTCATCCAGACGGCGCAGTAGGCGATCGCCCTGGTAGTTCAACACCAGCACCCCCTGCAAATCACCATTTCTATCCAACAGAGGCTTAGCAAAACGGATGACAGGGACAAAGGGACGCTCAATTGCCCCGTCTTCCACGTTTAGGTTTAAAGGAGAAACATAAACTTCCCCGGGTTTCAAACTTCTCGACTCTTTAAAGTAAGGGCGATTGCTCTTATCCTGAAGCTCTTCCTCCGGCACAATATGTATCTGCCCCTGACGCTGCTCAATCCGCAAGGTCTCGCGCCCATCGCGATCCAAGAGTCGCGCTTGACGATACAAATTCCTGCTCGACAGAAACGCTAGCAACAGCGATCTAACATCCCTTCGGTCAACCTGCTTCGCTTCAGCATCCCCATCTGTATCAAGCTCACCCTCGCCGATAAGGGCATCCAGAAGATCAGGATCTCCCGCCAGGATGTGTAGATCGGCGATCGCCGTTTCAAAATCACTCAGGATAAACTGCTGCTTTTGCTCCAGCTTTTGCTCCTGATCAACCTTCATCGACTGCTGTAGATTTTGCAGTTCACTGTAATAAACACCAACACAGACCGCCGCGATCACCGCGCTGGTTGATGTGAACAGCCACAAGAACTTGTGTCGATACTTCCGGGAAAGAGTAGGCAAACGGCCCATTAAACCTTGTCTCCAAAGATAGCGAAACGTCAGGAGAGTAGTCTCGTCGCGTTGGAAATACGGATTAATAATTTATAGGATGAGTATGTATTAAAATCTGCCAAAGGTGCGCATTAGAAGTTTGCGCAAACGGGTAAAAATCTGAAGTGAACAGTTTGGAAGAAGGTTGGGAAAAAGAATTCCTTTCTCTAACTATTCTGACACAAGCTTTGAGTCGATGTTTGTCGAAACAGCTTGCCGTGAGGGGTGTCAACAACCGCGCAGTCGCGACGCAGCTTCAATCAGGACAAATGCGCTTAGTAGTCAAAGATGACGGGTGTGTAGCTGAAACACTGAGCTTTTAGTGACACTTGTCATTCTGTCTCCTAAGCGTTTACTTTTAATGTCTCCAACGACTAAGGGGCAGACTTTATATTTCCTTCGCATTTCAATTATAGGCACTTTTGTAAAGGCCGTCGCGTTTTTTTCGAGGACCTTTCTCTTGTGAACTTCCTGAATACTACGAAGTGTGTTGGATTTTAGGGGGGATTCAGATAAAACTCCGGAGCTTTGAACTTATTTTCGAAAGACTAATCATTCCGCGTCAGAGTCAGAGCCCATGGTTAGTTCGTCCCCCATTCTTGTTGATTCACCTACAATTGTGCCGGTCGTTGTGCCGTCCACTCCGAATCCGGATCCCCCGAAAAGTGAGTTGCCGTTGCGATCGCCTCAAAATCCATCACAACGTCTGGCTCAAGATTACGGTGCAGTTGATTTGGACAATTGGGAGTTTTTAGATCAAATTCCCTCATACCAACAAATTTTGAATCAATTAACTCAGGGGACCGACGCCGCCACAACCGGGAGGCTGCTGCGAACCCTTGCCCATGAATCTTTCAGGGTGGGCTTGGCTACGACGAAAACTGCTGACGGCGATCGCAAAACCTCCAGTCCTAAACCTTCAGCAGTTAAACGACCTGTGGCTAAGGCGAAGCGATCGCCCCCAAGGTTAGACCAACCGGCGAAAGCTTCTACGGCGATGATCCACCGGAAAGCGTCTCAAATTTCTTCCCCTCAAACGCCGTCCATCCTGACTTTGGATACGGAACTGCGAGAGATGGAACAGTGCACCCCGGACGCCGTTGGTCTGTGGACTGCTTCTCCGGCGATCGCCCCCAGTGCCCCGCCGCCAAATCCCCCCGCTTCAGTCAATCCTTCTACTCCCCCCACTCAAACCATGTCTAGTGCTAGCTACGCCCGCGCTCCTTTCGCTGCCTCTTTTGCCAATCCCTTCGACGTTCCGGAACTGTTGGGGCAAATCCTAATCGATGTTCCTCGCAAGGTGGCCCAGCCCATCGTTTGGGGTCAATCTACCGCTGGCGAAAAAGCTAAGCCCAGCCAGAGGCGCAATCGGAAACGCAGTAAAAAGCGAGATAAAGTGACCCATCACCATCACCATTTTCAAATTGCGGCGGATCGAACTGAGCGATCGCGCCGAATGGACCATAGCGACTACGCCAGCCAGGACAAGGAGTTTTACGATTCCGATAGCGCCGTTTTCCATCGCAGCGCCGTGCCAGCGATCTCCCCTACATTGGACCCTGTGAAGAATAAGTGGGAAAGCCATTTGCAACAGGTGGGGCGATATTTCCAAACCGAGCGTCGCCGTCGAGGCATGAGTCTTGCCACTCTCAGCAGCCGCACTTATATTCCCCTCCACCATCTGGTGGCTCTGGAATCTGGCACGCCGCAGCAGTTGCCCCAGGCAATTTACGTCAAGGGCTTTATCCAGCGCATTGCTCAGGATTTAGGCTTAGATGCGGCGGCGATTGAAGCGAATATGCCCCCGCTGCCTGAGGCTGCCGTAGTTCCCGACTGGCTCCAGCACAGCTCCAAACCCACTGCCGCAGGCTTAAGTCTGAAATCCTGGCATTTGTACGTGGGCTACAGCGCAGTGTTGGCGGGGAGTTTGGCTTGGGTGGCTCAGGATTTGCAAACCTCCCAAACTCCAGCGCCCCTGCCGGAGCCGGCGTCCCAGGAGGCTGCCTCCCAGGAAAACGTAGCGCCAGAAGTGGATGTTGAGCAGGACCTGTCTAGCCTGGCTCCTCCCGAGGCGATTCAGTAGCGGGATTCGCCGGGGCCCCGGTGGTGCAGTGAGAGCACTGGACATCGGGCTGGTACTGGGGCGATCGCTGCTCTTCCTGGGAAACGGGCATGCCGCAGGCCTTGCACATGCTGTAACCGCCGGTTTGTAGCCCATGGGTCAGCGTCACCCGCTCATCGAAGACAAAGCATTCCCCCCGCCAGAGGCTCTCTTCGGGGGGAATTTGCTCTAAATAGTTCAAAATTCCGCCCTCGAGCTGGTATACCTCCTCAACGCCCTGATCTAGCAAGTAGGCTGAAGCCTTTTCGCAGCGAATGCCGCCGGTGCAAAACATGGCGACCTTTTGGCGGCGATCACCATTAACATCACCATCACGACCCAGAAGCCGCTGCACTTGCTCTGGAAAATCCCGAAAACCTCGTGTTTCTGGATCCAATGCTCCTTCAAAACTGCCCATTCCAACTTCAAACTGATTGCGGGTGTCAATCACCACCACATCCGGATCAGAAATTAATGCATTCCAATCTTTCGGTGGCACGTGTTGCCCGGTACGCTGTGCTGGCTGAATGCCATCTATTCCAAAAGTGACAATTTCCGGCTTGATTTTTATCTTCAGGCGTTGGAACGGTAAGGTCTCCGCTAATGACTCCCGCACTTGCAATGTTGATAGCTTGGGCTCTCGCTGCCGCAAAAATTCCAGTATTCCGTCAATACCGTCGCGATCGCCTGCCACGGTGCCGTTAATTCCCTCTGTCGCCAGTAGCAAGGTTCCCCGCAATCCCAGGTCCCGACACTTTTCCAAAAGGTCCACCTGTAACGCCTGCACGTTCTTTAGGGGGACAAATTTATAGAGCGTTGCCACCACCACCGACATTTGTTGCGACCCGTTAACTCTCTGCTGATAGCCTATAGCGTAAGGCTTCAGCGCCCTCCTAGAGAAGTTTTCAAAAGATTTTGGCGAGTATTTCTGGGAAAGGGGTTGCGATCGCGCAATTTCCCTGTAATATGTTTTGGCGGACACGGGCAGAGCGCCAGGCGCAGCGCGTGTTTCAGCATTAGGGGGTATAGCTCAGTTGGTAGAGCGCCTGCTTTGCAAGCAGGATGTCAGCGGTTCGAGTCCGCTTACCTCCATTGAATTTGAAAGCCTTTGCAGCCAAGACTGGCGGCGCTTCTCAGTGAGATAGAAGGGGCTTCCGGTGCGTCGACTTTTCAGGATGCAACCCTACAAAAATGATCTGGAATGTGCCCAGATAGTCCCAAATGTCGATTGTTTTGGGGAACTTTTGGGGAGCTTTTGAGGCAAGGGCTTGGATATCGATCGCAACATTAAACAGGCAAACGATGCCCTAAAGGCGGCGCGGCAACGGGTACGAATACGGCGGAAACGCTATGCGCTTTTTCTGCGGGCGACGCTTCCTCCAAAGCCGGGTTCTGATAGGGCTGATTCGTATCGGCAGGAGGTTTCCCTTGGGGTGTCGGCGACGCCGAAGGGGCTGAAACGGGCGATCGCCGAAGCCCACAAAATGGCGGCGCAGTTGGACCTGAAGGAATTTGACTGGGGCACTTGGATTGATTGTCCGTCCCACGGGGTTGGAGTACTGGGCGCGACGGCGGTGGAAAAGTTTATCCACTACAAGCAGCCGCTGGTGAAGGGCAGCACCTGGGAGAAGGTTTATAAATATCCGCTGCGGGCAATACCCCAGGATGAACCTCTGACGGAGGAGCTGGCGCGGGGGCTGATTGAAAACTATTCGGCGGCGTCTAGGATGCGCCAACATTGGTTGAGTGTGTTGAGTCAGCTGCTGGCGTTTAATGAGATTCCCTTCGATTTCAAGGATTTAAAGGGAACCTACCGTCGACCGGTGGGATTTCGTAAGCTGCCGACGGATGAGGCGATCGCCACCATGCGCAACGGAATCAAAAATCCTGGACATCAATATATATTCGGACTGTTGGCAACTTTCGGGCTTCGGGACCATGAGGCGTTTTTCCTAGACCCTGAATTTCTAAAAAAGGGGACGGCATTTGTTCTGGACGGGAAAACCGGCAACAAGGGACCACGCCAAGTGTGGCCATACCACCCGGAATGGTGGGAAGAGTGGGAGCTGTGGGATTACGATCGCTGCCCTCAATATTCAGGTCCCCACAATGCGGCGCTGGGGCAGCGGGTGGCACAGTTTTTCTATCGACTGAAAAAGGCGGGGACAATTTCCTGCGATGCCTATGACCTGCGCCATGCCTGGGCGATTCGGACCATTCGATATGGTTTGCCGGTAGAGCTGGCGGCGCGGCAAATGGGACATTCCTTGGAAATCCATACCGAGACCTATCACCACTGGATTAATACGGATGTGCAGCAGCAAATCCATGAAACGCTGATTAATCGCAGCGATCGCCCCCGCCCGCCGGTAGTTTAGTTATCCCGTTAACTCTCCAACGATTAAACCTCTTGACGTTAATTTGACGCCCCAAAAAAGCTGGGACTCGCTTCCCCCCTTACCAAGGGGGGACTGAGGGGGGATCCTTTGACCATGCCCCGCCGCCGAATTTTTTGGCTGTGGGCTCGAGCTTTAGAGGATCCCCCCAACCCCCCTTGATAAGGGGGGCTTTTCGTCTAAAAAAACTACGAAGCTCGCTTTCTGCTGCGAATTGGGCGCGATCGCTTATCTGGATCCAGCTCGAACCATCGGTCGATCGCCGCCGGACAAAATACCCACCGCCCATTAACCGACCCGTGGCGGGAGCGATCGTTAAAATGCTTACCCACTTCAAAGCCCGTAATGCGCCGCTCCGACGCATCCCGAGCAAGCTGGCGCAACCAGTTGGGATTGACGCCCTTATTGCGCATCAGCTTCACCGCTGCTTTGGCGGGCAAAAAGCGATTGTAATCGGGGTGCTGCTCTGGCGATCGCGGCATCGGCGGCGGCACCTCGGCAGCGGAATCGGGAACCAGGATCGTAAACACCCGCATTCCCTGGGATGAATTTTGAAAAACTTGAATTCCCTGCGGCAGCTCCTGATGTTGCAGGATTTCTGCCAGCTTATTAAGGGCTGAATCTTGCGACATCAGAGGGCGTATCTACCGCATCCAACCTCGCGCTCGATTGTTATTTCTATTCCGATCACACCCTAGCGCAATGCTACGGCTTTTTCTATGCGGATTTTTTCTACGCAGATTTTTCCTACGCAGATTTTTTCGACATGCTATTCAATAGACCTCTTGCACGAATGGATAATCTCTGGAAGCCCTCATCCCCCAGCCCCCCTGCGACTTCGCTCAGGACATGCTTCTCCCCGAGGAGAAGGGGAGCAAAACAGGATGAAGTTCGATTTTTCTGAAGTCCC
>JBCCTE010000105.1:0-8018 GCA_039198915.1 Cyanobacteria bacterium P01_D01_bin.73
AGGACGAATGCTACAGAGCCCTCGCGGTTGCTCACGATCTGTACCGACCGATTCCAGGCCGGTTTAAAGACTACATTGGCCTACCCAAGCCCAACCGCTATCAGTCTTTGCACACGTCGGTTATCGGTCTGAGCGGTCGTCCTCTGGAGGTTCAAATTCGCACCCACGATATGCACCGGGTGGCGGAATACGGGATCGCGGCGCACTGGAAATATAAGGAAAGCGGCGGCAGTAATTTAGCTGTTGGTGATGGTGACGACGACGAGAAGTTTACCTGGCTGCGGCAGTTGCTGGAGTGGCAGTCGGATATCAAAGATGCTCAGCAATACCTCGATGACGTTAAGACCAATCTGTTTGACGAGGATGTTTATGTCTTTACGCCAAATGGGGACGTGAAGGCCCTGAATCAGGGGGCGACGCCGGTGGACTTTGCCTATCGCATTCACACAGAGGTGGGCAACCATTGCGCTGGGGCGGTGGTCAACGGGCGGATTGTGCCTTTGGATCGCAAGCTGCAAAACGGCGACATGGTGGAAATCATTACCCAGAAAAATGCCCACCCCAGCTTGGATTGGTTGAATTTTGTGGTCACGCCATCGTCGAAAAACCGCATTCGTCAGTGGTATAAGCGATCGCACCGGGATGAAAATATCTCTCGCGGGCGATCGATGCTAGAGCGCGAGGTGGGTAAAAACGGGTTTGATAGCCTGCTGAAGTCGGAGGCGATGGAAACGGCGGCGCGGCGGTCTAACTACCAAACCGTGGATGATTTGCTGGCGGGGCTGGGCTACGGCGAAGTCACGGTTAATGGGGTGGTCAATAAAATCCGCGAGGCGGTGCGGGCAGCGGAACCACCGGAAGAGGACACCCACGAAGCCCCCGTTGCGCGACAAATCAATCCGTCGCCCTTAAAAAATCATCGCTCCCCGATTGTGGGCGTTGAAGATATGCTGCACTACATCGCCGGGTGCTGTCGTCCAATTCCCGGCGAGGACATCGTGGGCGTGGTAACCCGCAGCCGTGGGATCGCTATCCATCGTCAGGATTGTGAAAATATTGAGTCGATTCCGGGCGATCGCCGGGTACCGGTTCAGTGGAACAATCAGCCGCTGGAAAATGGCCGACGGGCAACTTACCCCATTGATGTCAAGGTAAACGTGATTGATCGGGTAGGAATCCTGAAGGATGTATTGTCTCGATTGGTGGATGACCGGGTGAATGTACACAAGACAGCGGTACAGCCCCACGACAATGGAACGGCGACCCTTACACTGGGGGTGGATATTCAAGACAGCGACCAGATTCACCAGATATTTAGCAATATCCGCAAGCTGGATGATGTGCTTAATGTGCACCGCATGTCTAACGGCAGTTAATATCCGACGGTAATTAGGGATTAGGGCGAGGAGCGAAGCGGTGTTTACCGGTTTAGTGCAATGTTTGGGATCGTTGCGATCGCTAGGACAATACGAGCTGCAAATTTTGTGGCATGGCGCGGGGGCGGCGCAGCTTCTGCCGGGCTTGGAAGTTGGCGACAGCATTGCGGTGGACGGCACTTGTCTAACGGTTGAAACCTTTGACCGTCAGGGATTTACCGCGGCGGTATCCCCAGAAACCCTGCGGCGGACTGCTTTGGGCGATCGCCTAGCGCAGGGCGTAACGGTTAATTTGGAAAGCTCCCTGCGAGTGGGCAGCAAAATTGGCGGACATTTTGTCACCGGTCACGTGGACGGGGTGGGGCAGTTTATTGGGGGCGATCGCACCGCCACCTCCTGGGAGCTATGGTTCCACGCGCCGCCCGCCGTTGCTCGCTATATCGTCCCCAAGGGCAGCATCGCGGTGAACGGCATTAGCCTGACGGTCGCTAGTTTTCAAACCCTTGCCGGTGAGCAGGGCGCGGGCAAATTTATGGTGGCGGTGATTCCCCACACCTTCGACCACACCAATCTGGAGGCGCTGCAATCGGGAATGCCGGTGAATTTGGAAGGGGATGTGCTGGGTAAATACGTGGAAAAACTGGTGGCTGGGGGGCGATCGCCTGCCATGGCATCTGCTGTGACATCTGCCATGACATCAGTGCCAACGATGGAAGTTAACGGCAACGGCAACGGCAATGGCAACGGTCACCCATCCGATGAGGCGAGCTGGTTAACGCCGGAATTTTTGGCGGAGAACGGCTATGGCTAGATGGGGCAAGTCCGGTCCCGAGGTGGTGGTAGTTGGCGGCGGTGCAGCGGGATTTTTCGGGGCGATCGCCTGTGCCCGCGCCTGCCCGACGGCGACGGTGACCATCCTCGAAGCCAAAGCGCAATTTCTAACTAAGGTCCTAATCTCCGGTGGCGGACGCTGCAACGTTACCCACCACTGCTTCGAGCCGGCTCAACTAATCCAAAATTATCCTCGCGGCGATCGCCCGTTGCGGGGAGCCTTTTCGCGATTTCAACCCCAGGACACGGTGGATTGGTTTGAAGCGGAAGGCGTCGCCCTAAAAACCGAAAGCGACGGGCGCATGTTTCCCACTACCGACGATTCAGAAACTATCGCCGAAGCCCTGATACATGCCGCACGAACGGCGGGGGTTTACTTGCGATCGCGATCGCCCGTCTCCAACGTGACCCAGCTAGAGCCCGACGGTTTCGAGGTTACCCTCCGCAGCGGCGAAACCATCCAAGCCGACGCCGTTCTGGTCACCACCGGCAGCGCCACCGCCGGCCATCGCTGGGCAGAAAAACTGGGACATACCATCGCCTCGCCGGTGCCGTCCCTGTTCACCTTCAATGTCAAAGACCAGCGCCTGAAAGACCTGGCGGGCATTGCCGTGGACGGGGCGATCGCCACCCTTATCCCCGACAACGAGCCGCCGAAAAAATCCAAAAAAGGGTCAAAGAAAAACAATCCGCTCCAGCAAATTGGACCGCTGCTAATCACCCACTGGGGCTTAAGCGGTCCTGCTGTGCTGAAGCTATCTGCCTGGGGCGCGCGAGTTTTACACGACTCTGATTATCGCGGCACCCTGCGAGTCAACTGGCTCGGCGACGGCAATTTGGAAACCGCGCGATCGCACCTAACGGACTGGAAAGCCGAGCACCCCAAGCAAACGGTGATTAGCCGCCCTTTGTTTTCGCTGCCCAAACGTCTTTGGCAACGGCTGGCGATCGCCACCAGCATCACCGCCACCCAACGCTGGGCAGACACCTCGAAAAAGCAGCTCGGGCGACTGGCTCAGGAGCTAGTGCAGGGGGAATTTTCGATCGCTGGAAAGGGAGTATTCAAGGATGAATTCGTAACCTGCGGCGGCGTCAGCCTAAAGGAAATCAACTTTAAAACCATGGAAAGCAAGGTCCAGCCTGGGCTGTATTTTGCCGGTGAGGTTTTAGATATTGACGGCGTGACTGGCGGGTTTAATTTTCAGAGCGCTTGGACCACCGGCTGGATTGCTGGCGGGGCGATCGCCGAATCCAGCACTTAAACTCACTACACGGTGACCGCTGCCAACGCTTTGCCGGTGAGGCTGAAGGGTCGGATTTCGGTGATTTCTACCGGGATAATTTTGCCTTTCAGCTCGTCGATATCCCCCTTAAAAAAGGTCAGACGGTTGCCGTCGGTTCGCCCCATCACTTGGTTGGGATCCTTCGGGTTTTGGTCTTCCACCAGCACATACTCAGTGCGTCCGGCGTAGCGTTGCGATCGCTCAGCAGCACATTGAGAAACCAAATGATTCAACCGTTGTAGGCGATCGCTCTTGGTTTCCTCATCAAGCTGATTTTCCCAAACGGCGGCGGGGGTGCCAGGACGGGGGGAATAAGCGGCGGTGTTGAGCATATCGAAGCCGACCCGCTCCGTTACATCCATGGTTTGGAGGAATTGCTCTTCCGTTTCGCCGGGGAAGCCGACGATCGCATCTGCACTAATAGCGGCATCGGGCATATAGCGGCGAATGGTGTCGATGATATGGAAATACTGCTCGCGGGTGTAGCCTCGGCGCATATCCTTCAGCAGCTCGTTATCGCCGGACTGGAATGGCACATGAAAATGCTTGCAAACCTTGGGGAGTTCCGCGCAGGTTTTGATGAGGCGCTCAGTGAAGTAGCGGGGGTGGCTGGTGGCGAATCGGATACGCTCTACGCCTTCCACGTCGTGGACGTAATTTAGCAGGTCGGTGAAGTCGTACTTGGTTTCTCCGCCAACTTCGCCATTTTTAAACGCAACTTCTGGCAGGTCGCGACCGTAGGCGTCGATATTCTGCCCCAGCAGCGTAATCTCCTTGTATCCTTGCCGCCCCAGCTCTTCCATTTCCCGCCGAATATCTGCCGGGTAACGGGACTGTTCCAAACCACGCACGCTGGGCACGACGCAATAGCTGCACTTTTCATTGCAGCCGTAAATCACGTTGACCCACGCCGTTACTTTGCTATCCCGGCGGGGCTTGGTGATGTCTTCCATGATGTGGACGGGTTCGGTGGCGACCACTTGATTGCCGTCAAACACCTGCTCCAGCAAATCCCCTAGCCGATTGGCATGCTGGGGTCCCATTACCAAGTCCAGCTCCGGCACCCGCCGCAGGAGATTCTCACCCTCTTGCTGCGCCACACAGCCGGCGATAACAAGGGTTAGATCCGGTTTGTTCTGTTTCCGCTTTGCCTGCCGTCCCAGGTATGAATAAACTTTTTGTTCAGCGTTATCGCGAATGGTGCAGGTGTTGTACAGCACCAAGTCCGCATGGTTTGGATCGTCGACGCTGGTCATGCCCATGTTGTCCAACACGCCGGCCATGCGCTCGGAGTCGGCTTTGTTCATTTGGCAGCCGAAGGTGACAACGTGGTAATTACGTGGGACAGCCATGGTTATTTAAAGGTGAAATGAAAGCTAGCAAAGGGATTTGGGAGTCGGGCTTGGATGCAAATTTTGGATACAAATGCAGAATCGACGAAGAATGCCAGAAGCCAAACGTCGAAGTTGATGTGACTGTGAAATTTTCGCCGCCAAGCTAACCAGGAATAGATTCTACCGGATTGCGCTAAATCCCGCAGACTGGGCTTTCTAGCAGTATTCTCCACGGGAGAGATTGCCAGAAGTGCTGGTTGATCTTACCCAAGAAAAATTGATTGGTGGGGGATGCTTATCAAAACTATGGGTGCCACTTGCGGTTCTCAATCGTTGAATCAAGCGCACCTTTCGGAAAATATGGGTCACCTGGGATTCGAACCCAGAGCCAAGCGGTTAAAAGCCGCGTACTCTACCGTTGAGCTAGTGACCCAGATGTGGGGAAACGTGTCGCTTCCGAACACCGGATTAGAAAGTAGCACAGCGATTTGCCCCGAAGCAACCCCCAATTTTTTTTGAACCAGATATTTTGGCAAATTCTTCCGGCGATGCTCCTCGGATAGTGGGTTTTGTGGCGGGCTAGGGCGTTTGTCTGTGGCTACGATAAGGGTGGCGAATATCGTTGAGTGAGATGACCGAAGGCAACATCAATCATCAACGCGACCAAAAGGGCGTCATCGCGAATGACGGCAGTAAGGTCGAGATTCAGGAGCTTCATCAGCATTTCAACAATCCCTACAAGCCGGGGATTCCGTTTCAGGTGCCGCCGGTGCCGCAGCATTTTGTGCCCCGACCCCAGTACGCCGATCGCATTCGTGAGCAGTTATTAAGCAACAACGCAGACCAGCCAGGGACGTTGGTGGTTAGTGCGATTCATGGGTTGGGGGGTATTGGGAAGTCGGTGTTGGCGGCGGCTTTGGGGTACGAGTCAGAAATTCGCGATCGCTTCCCCGATGGCATTTTGTGGATCACTTTGGGGCAACAGCCGGATTTGTTGGTGAATCTGGGGGATTGGATTCGGGCGCTGGGCGATCGCGATTACAAACCCACCACGGTGGCGGCGGCGTCTAGCTATTTGCGATCCCTGCTGGTGGACAAGACGATGTTGCTGGTGGTGGATGATCTGTGGGATCCGGAGCATTTTGAGCCGTTTCGGTTGGCGGGCAAGTGCTGTCGGGTGTTGGTGACCACGCGGCAGGTGCGGCTGAAGGATGCCCAGCCCTGTGAGTTGGGGTTGCTGACAGCGGCGGAGAGTGTGGCGCTGGTGGAGCGGCGGTTGGGGGGCGCGTTGGCGGAGGGGGAGCGGGAGATCTTTGAGGAGTTTGCGCGGGCGGTGGGATATTTGCCGTTGGCGTTGGAGTTGGCGGCGGTGCAGGTGGAGGATGGCTACGATTGGGCGTCCCTGTTGGCGGATTTTCGGGAGGAGTTCGATATTCTCGATGTGGATGAGGGGGCGGGGTCCGATGAGGTGCGGCGCGATCGCAGTTTGCGGGCTTGTTTTAATTTGAGTTTGAAGCGGCTGGATGGGGAGCAGTTGCGGCGGTTTGCGTGGTTGGGGGTGTTGCCGGAGGACGTGTCGGTGGATGCGCGGATGGCGGCGACGTTGTGGGAGGTGAAGCTAGTTCGGGCGCGGAAGGGGTTGCTGGAGTTGCGGCGGCGCAGTTTGTTGTTGTCGGGGGTGTCGATCTCGGTAGCGGGGCGGCAGGAACCCACCTTTCGGCAGCATGATTTATTGCACGAGCTGGCGCAGAAGCAGTTGGAGGGGTTGGGGTTGTCGGTGGAGGCGGCTCACGGTGAGCTTTTGACGCGGTATCGACCGGAGTCGGGGCGTTGGTGGGAGTTGGCGGATGACGGCTATATCCATCGGCGGTTGACTTGGCATATGGAGCGAGCCGGGCAGATTGCGGAGATGCACGAGTTGATTCGGGCGGCGGATGACAACGGGCGCAATGCTTGGGGAGAGGCGTGCGAGAAGTTGGGGTTATTGACGGTGTTTGTGGAGGATGTGGCGCGGGCTTGGCGCTGTGCGGAGGAGCGCTATGGAGTTATTCCGACCGAGGCAGAAGGCTGGCGATGGCAGTTTTGGTGTGCTTTTGCGATCGGGTCGTTGAATAGTTTGGTCGGAAATATTCCAGGTGAACTATTAGCGATAGCGGTGCGACAAGGTCATTGGAGTGAGGCTCGGGCAGTGGCTTATGCGTTGCAGCAAAGAAATGAGAGTGAACGAGTATTCGCTTTAGTGGATTTGATGCCGGAATTGAAGAAGAAAGAAGTTGTGGCGTTATTAATCCAGGCAGCGCGGGGGATGGTATCTGAGAGTAATCGCAGCTGGGTATTTCTGAAGGCGATTGAGCATCAGCAAGAAAGTTGGGAACTAGAGCAACTGAAGGTAGAACGTAAAGTTGTTCTCAGAAGGTTAATGGGAGGTACTGTGCCAGAGGCTCTCGATGAAAAGCTATCGCTTGGATTGTTTGACGAAGCACTCGCAATGACACGTCAAATGGCCAATGACTTTGACCGAGCAAAAGTTCTTTGCACGTTAGCCACCAAGTTACCAACTGACCTTTTCAGCAAAGTTATAGATATAGCGCGCCAGATATCTGATGAGTATGCACAGTCTCGGGCAATGAGAAAATTAGCCGATAATCAATCAGGGTTATTTAGTCAGGCATTGGAAGTGGCGCGTAAGATTCCCAGTCAGCTTCCTAGGGCTATGGAGCTAAGTAACTTAGAGATAAAGCACCCAGAGTTATTCGCAGAAGCTCTAGATGCGACACGTCAAATCCCCGACAAAGCTGACAAGTCATGGATGCTAGCAGTGCTGTCTGGGAGGCACCCAGAGTTATTCGAAGAAGTTTTGGACGTGACGCGTCAGATTTCCGATAAAGCTCGCAGATTCAAGGTTTTGAATGCGCTATCCGAGGACCATCCAGAGTTATTTAAGGAAGTTCTTACGGTAGCGCGTCAGATTGCTAATGAATTTGTTCAATCAGCATCACTAATTCAATTATCCGAAAAGTGGCCAAATTTGTTTGATGAGGCTTTAAAAGTGACACGTCAGCTCCCCAACAATCTTGTCCAAAAAGCCATTGGTCTGGTCGCATTAGCGAAGGGACATCCAGAGTTATTTGAGGAAGCGTTAGAAGTAACACGTGCTGAAATGCGTAAGGACTTTCGGTCTAGCTTGCTGCATA
>JBCCTE010000106.1:0-7982 GCA_039198915.1 Cyanobacteria bacterium P01_D01_bin.73
ATTAGGTTGAGCGCATTCTATGGGAGCGCATAACTGAGTTTTGTAACTTACATGACATTTGTTTGAATAAGGTGCGTTTCCTGCATGGATTCCATGTGGCGTTGCCTAAACTGTTGAGAGAGTGATCGCTCAGGGGATAACTGTTTCCCATAGCCCCAAAGCCCAGGAATTTAGAGGATTTGACGGTCAAAGCTGAGATTGGGGCAATCGCTGCCACCCTCTGATTCAGATGAAAGAACCAAGGATCTCGGCTGATTTTTCCTGCATAAGATCAATGCGTTTTGCGAATTGATCGCGCCCGTTCAACCTGTTCAATGCGTAGAGAACCCTTTAACGCCTGCCTTAATTGCCACACTGGTGAGTCTGGATTTTGGGTGGGGCATCCTCAGTGACTAGCGGTTAGCATTGGGGCGTTGGAGATTTTCCCTGTATTGGGTGTAGGTTATGGCTGTTTTTCGTCCCGGTGCGCGTTCTGCAGGCTTTGGTAGGCTCCTTGGGGTGTTGGGTGGCGTTGGGGTGGGGGCGATCGCCTTAGTCGGTGGAGTCAGTGCTCCTGCCAGGGCTCAATTCCTTCCGGACGAGGACGACGCGGCGGGGGTGTCGCGGATGCAGACCTTGAATCGGGAGATGTTGATGCGGACTGGGGTCTGCGTGGGTTGTAATTTGCGCGGCAATGATTTGACGGGGCAAAGCCTGTTTAATGCTCAGCTGCGTGGGGCAGATTTGCGGGAGGCGATTTTGGTTCGCGTGAATTTGCGCGGGGCAGATTTGCGGGAAGTGGACCTGAGCGGGGCATTTTTGTGGGGTAGCGATTTGACCGGGGCGCGGCTGGAGGGGGCGCGGCTTTGTGGCACGGTGATGCCCAGTGGGGCGCGGTTGGATATTAGTTGTCCGCCGCCACGACCGGTGAATTCAGTGCAGCGGACGCAGTGGGGACCGGCTGCGGTTCCAGTAGGGCGTTTGGGGGGTTGGGCGAATGATTCGGCGACCAGTTCTGCGGCGCGATCGCGGGCGGTTCCTGCGGTCACTGGACGGGCGGCGGTTTCTAATGAGTTTGTGAGTCCGTCGGAGGATGAGCTGCCTCAAGTGGTGATGAGTGCCGATGGACTGCGAGGTCGGGCTCGGGGGCTGTTGGAGTCGGATGGGAAGGATATTTGGAGTATTGATTTGGTGCCGGGGCAGGTTGAGATCCGGCTGTTGGGGACTTTCTTGCGATCGCAATTGGAAATCTTGGATGAGGACGGCGAAGTTGTTGCGTCGGGTGGCAATGCGGTGACCTGGGAGGTTCCAAGGGAAGGGCGCTACGGCATCACGGTGCGGGGGTACCGACCGGAGCGTCCCTACGAGCTGGCGGTGGAGGTTGAGCCGGATGTCAGCATTGCCCCGGAATCGCGATCGCCGGCAGTGGCTGCGTCTCGACCTCGGGCGACGTCCTTCAACTCTGCGGCAAGTTCGAGCGCCGAAGTTGATCCCACCCTTGAGAGAAATGAGTCGGAGGGGGAAGTTGAGGCGACGGTGGGCGTGATTGATCCTCGAGTGACGATGCCGGTGGATCCTGTCGAGCCTCGGGCGCTGTCGCTGGAAATTTCTACGGGAGAGGGGCTAGCGGAAGGCGTGGTCCAAGAAGGGCAAACGTCGACTTGGTTGGTTTCCTCACGCCCAGGGGAGCTGGAATTGGCGATCGCGAGCGAGGAGGATGGCGCTCTATTTACAGTGCGAGATCCCCAGGGGCGAGTGGTGGCGGAGTCGGTGGAAAAGACGGAGATATTTGTTCCGGCGGACGGAATCTACGAGGTTGAAATTGGCGCGCGCGAGGAAATTGAAATCGTCCAATACGCCCTAACGGTGCAACTGAAATAGTGTTTGAATTCCACTTCAATTTGTACCCAGCGTGGCTGTTTTCTCCGGCGATTTATCCCACTATTAGTGGGGCGTGATAAATCGTTTAAGACAGCGTTTACTAGCGTCGAGGAGTTCCGTCCTATGATGTCCCCCGAGCCTGATTTTCCACACAAAGTGCTGTCGTTTCCCTACCGGTCCTGGACGCTGGAGGTTACCCAAGGGCGGCTAGATGATCAACCGGTTTTCTCGGTTTGGGCTAGTCACGATTTAGGCTGCGCGATCGCCGTCCCTCGAGCAAACAGTCGGGAGCAAGCAATCCGCTGGGGCAAGCGCTACGTGGACAAGCGCCTTAATCCCGGCGGACCGCAATACCAGTTCTAGCTGTGAAAATTGAGGCTAGTCGGGGCGATCGCGCTCCAGGTCGTACAGCACCTTTTCGACATACCAGTCTTCGGGCATTCCTGGCCAGTGGGCTTTTGCCTGGTCAATTAGGCGCTCTGCCAAAGCCCATTGCCCGCCTACTAAATATCGCAGCCGTTGTTTGAGGGGATTTTCGGCGGGAGTATTTTCCGCGCTGGCGATTTGGGCACCGCTGGGCACCGAGCTTTGCAGCTTTTTCATCGCCTCCAACGTTTTGCGGTACTCATCCCACTGGTCATTTTCTGAATAGAACGTGGCGGCGCTTTGGTAATCCTCCAGAGCCCGCTTCAGCTCTTCAATGCGAGTATAGGCTTGGGCACGGGCTAGGTAGAATTTTGGCTTTTGATCATCGCGCTCAATGGCTTCCCCGTAGGCTTTAATCGCCCCAAGATAATCTCCCTTCGCCTGGGCAATTTCGCCACGAATGGCAAACACAAAGGGATCATCAGGATTAGCACTGGCTGCCCGTTCCAAATCTGTTTGGGCTCCACCGAAGTCGCCGCCCAGTAACTTTGCCCGGGCTCGATTTCGCACCGCCGTCATATCGTCAGAATTAACTTGCAGTGCGGCGTTGAAATCGGCGATCGCTCCCATCCAGTCTTCCAACTTCAGCTTAACGATGCCGCGACAGGTTAACGCTGCTCCATCCTGACCATCCAGCTCCATTGCCCAATCCAGCTCTGCCATCGCCCCTTTGGCGTCGCCTTTTTCCGCCCGCTCCAAACACTGCCCGTAAAACTGCTCTGGATTGGCTAATGGCGCTGGCTTTTCCGGTGCCGTAGACGATGTCGGTGAGGATCCTGTTTTGGGCTTCAGCTTTTCCATTTGCGCCAGGCACCGCTTCACATCCTCAGGAAGTCGCCGGTCCAAATACAGTTCCGCCGCCTTACGGAAGCTGTTAACTGCCAGCTCCCGTTTGCCCTGTTTTCGTAACACTGTGCCTTGAAGCTCGTGGGCGGCAGCGTGATCAGGTGAAATTTCTATTAAGCGGGTTAGGTCAGCGATCGCCCCCACCAGATGTCCCAGCACCACTCGCGTCAACGCCCGACCGTACAGCGCCTCGGGATAATCCGGCAGCAGCTCTAGCGCTTTGCCGTAATCAAACGCTGCGAGCTGGGACTGACCCGCATCGAACTGCGCTAATGCTCGACGGTAGAATCCCTCTGCCAGAGTGGGATACAGGTCGATGGCAGCGGAAAACTGGGCGATCGCCTCTGCCCAATTCTTATCCTTAGCAGCATTTCTTCCCGCCGCGATTAGTGCATCGTACTGCTGATCCATTGTTCGGTTTTCACCCCATCGCCTGTGTCCCTATCCCCCAATCCTAACAACCCACAATTTCGGTTTTTGCGGGCTAAAACTAAGAGGACCGTGACATTTTGCACCTGCCGTCGATAGTTGTTGGTGCTGGAGTCTATTTCGGGTTTGCAGCGAGCTGAAGCTGTCAGGGCGCTCATAAAGAAACTCGGGTCGCTGTTGTTTTGGAGATACCTTTTATGGTCACAAGCCATTCGTTCCTAATGCCCCCCCAGGACGTGCACAACCAGGCGCTGGTGGATCACGTCCATCCCACTGATTGGGTAAATCCAAAGCCGGCGGCGGAGTATGACCTGGTGGTGATTGGAGCCGGGACCGCCGGGCTGGTGGCAGCAGCGGGGGCAGCAGGTTTAGATATTGGCTTGAAAGTTGCCCTGGTGGAGCGCCACTTAATGGGCGGCGACTGTTTGAACGTGGGCTGTGTACCTTCAAAATGTTTGATTCGGTCCGGGCGGGCGGCGGCGGATATGTTGAACCCTGGTCCGTTGGGCGTTGAACCGGTGGATCGCGCCAACGTTAACTTTCCGAAGGTGATGGAACGGATGCGAGAAGTTCGCGCCGGGATTTCCCACCACGATTCCGCCCAGCGTTTTAGCAAAATTGGCGTCGATGTATTCCTGGGCGGCGGCAAGTTTATTGATGGCAACACCATTGGCGTCGGCGATAATAAGCTGCGGTTTAAAAAAGCCGTGATTGCTACCGGAGCCCGAGCCACACGCCCGCCGGTGGAAGGCATTGAAGAGGTGGGCTTCTTAACCAATGAAACCGTTTTTAGCTTGACGGAGCGCCCGGAACGTTTAGCAGTAATTGGTGCAGGTCCCATCGGTTGCGAATTGGCTCAAGCATTCCAGCGGCTTGGCTCCAACGTGACCCTGCTGCATCGTCGTCCCTATATTCTCAACAAGGAAGATCCCGATGCGGCGGTGCTGGTACAAAAGTCCTTGGAAGAGGACGGAGTGAATTTGGTGACGGGGATGACCCTGCGCCGAGCCTATCGCAGCGACGGCGGCAAGGTTTTGGAATTCACCAATTCCGAAGGGCAGGTAGAGTCCATTGAGGTAGATGAAATCCTGATGGGTGCGGGGCGATCGCCAAACGTAGAAGGATTAAACCTGGAAGCGGTGGGCGTGCAGTACAACAAGCGCGGCGTGGTTGTGGATGATTATCTGCAGACCACCAATAAGCGTATTTTTGCGGCGGGCGATATTTGCATGGCTTGGCAGTTTACCCACGCGGCGGATGCGGCGGCGCGGATTGTGCTGAAAAATGCGTTCTTCTCCCCCTTCGGTTTGGGCAAGTCTAAGCTCAGCGATTTAACCATGCCCTGGGTAACCTTTACCGACCCTGAAATTGCCCGCACCGGTTTATCGGAAGAGGAAGCCCAGGCGAAGGGCTTTGATACCACCACCATCAAAATTGATATGAGCGGCGTGGACCGTGCCCTGACCGATGGCGAAACCGACGGCTTCTTGAAAGTAATCCACAAGCGCGGCTCCGACGAAATTCTGGGAGCGACGATGGTGTCTCGCCATGCTGGGGAAACTATTAGTGAGTTGACTACGGCGATCGTCAATAAAATCGGGCTTAGCGCCATGTCCAGCGTGATTCACCCGTATCCAACCCAGGCGGATTGCGTCAAGCGGGCTGCCGATGCCTATCGCCGCACTCTGCTGAAGCCCAGCACCAAGAAACTCCTCGGCATTTTGACCAAGTTGTCGTAGAAGTACTGCGGGGTGATCGCACTTAATCGCATCAGCAAAAGCCAGCATTCTTTGGGGTGCTGGCTTTTGTTTTGTCTAGTGATGACTTGGAGGAGGCGATCGCCCCAAAATAACCAACGCTATTAAACGTCTTCCGGTTCAATACCCGCCGCCCGCAACTGAGCCAACAGCCGCTCAGCCCGCTGCTTTTCTTGCTCAGCTTTCTGACGCTCCTCTTGGGCAACTTGGCGCTCTTGCTCAGCTTTTTGGCGCTCTTCCTCGGCAATTTGACGTTGGGCCGCTGCAAGCTCGTCCCCCCACAGCAATAAATTCCCAGCTTGCTCCCACCAGCGCAGCCATGTGCCTGACCGCCCGGCATGGTCCCCTTGCCACACGCCTAAAAATAATTCCATTTCTGGCAACCAGTAGCGTCCCTGGTCATCAGCAGTGGCAGCAGCATATCGACCGTCTTGCCCTAATCGATACACTTCAAGGAGGTTTGATTCAGGCGAAAAAATGGCGTAAGTGGGTACCTGCAAAACTTGCTCATAGAAAAACCATTTGCCGGGGGGATAGGTGGGCTTGATGGAATATTCCGTGCCTTCGGTTTCTGAAATAAATTCCATCACCACCGCGGGGACCGACCCCTGAAGCTGGGGCGTATAGCTGCGGATGGCGTCTGCTTTTGGCACCCGCAGTTCGGGAATAAACGCCCAGTCGGGGGCTTTGACGACGATGCGATCGTTAAGAGTGGCGCAGATGCCGTAGTTGGTGCAGGTGAAGTTGGTATCACTCAGGCGTCCAGCGGTGGCGAGGGCATCGGTAAGGGCGGCGGCGATCGCAGGCTGGTTGATATTATCCACAGGATCGTCAGGCAGAACATAATCGTCGGGGAGTAGCTCCCAGGCGATCGCGATGGATTGGGTAGATTGGGCAGGGGGCGGGGTGGCAATCATATGACAAACTCCCGAGGGCAATGGAAGTGTTATTCCTTTTCAGTGTAGCGATGGGTTAGCCGCGGGGCGATCGCTGTCAGCTATGCGATCGCGAACTCAGTCAACTCGCGTCGTTTGGGGCGCATAAAACCGAGGACAATTTGTTCCTTTGGAATCCCAAGTTCTAAAAGCTGTGGCGTAATGCCATCTTCAGTGCCGTCAATTTCAATCCAGATTTTTTCCTCAATAATTTGCGCATGAATGACAACATCGTGAACACGACCCATTTTTCCCCAACCCAAATCAATTAGGAGATAGTTATCGGTTTGGCGATCGCAAATTGCAATGGTATTAATTTCATCGTGACTGGGCTGGCGCTGGGCGTGGCCTTGAATGATTTGTATCAAGGCTTGACGTTGCTTTATGAGGGTATCCATCGCTGGCAGATTGGTTGGGGGCTTGGGGCGATCACCATCCTCAGCTTAGTGACGGGCGATCGCTGGTTTGAACCATGGCATTGTTGAGACCATCGCTTGAATTATGGCAAATGGGGCGAAACTGATGGGGCTGTGATGTTTTTGGCGGGGTGGGCGATCAAAAAATTTGTGTCGCTCACCTCATAGCTAATAGGCTAGGTGAGTGGGGAGAAAGGGCGGGATGGAGCTGGATTGGTTTAAGGGAAGTTCGGAAAAATTTTATCGAGTATGAAAAACACTGAGGAAGAGCGGTTAGTCGCGTACCTAGAACTGATCCGAGTCATCTTAAACTGCCCCCCCGGTCAAGAAGCCGCACTGCTAGAGCCATATCCATCTTTGTTGGATGAGGGACTAATACAGATGATGCGATTAGTGGCGCTGCAACTAGACGAGGAAGGTAACCCAGATGGAGAGTGGTTACGACAATTTGCTGGGCAGCTCGCCCAGTGGTTGGGTGTAGAGCGGGTAGATGATTCAATTCAGGAAGCTGCTGAATTTGTGTGTTCTGTAATGCAGCAGATCGTTGATACCGGAGGTGATCGTATTCAAATCTATAACTACTGGCAGGAAAATGTAGCTAGGTTCAATCAGGATTTTTTGAATGCTTTGCCCAAAGTATTTCAATCCGTTCAAAATAACGAGACTCCAGAATTCATCAACTTAAATGCTATTGCTTTCTACGCATTTGGTTTCTTTATACGAGAATTTTCTATGGGCTCTCGACGGCTAA
Source organism: Cyanobacteria bacterium P01_D01_bin.73 (assembly GCA_039198915.1). Classification (GTDB taxonomy): domain Bacteria; phylum Cyanobacteriota; class Cyanobacteriia; order CACIAM-69d; family CACIAM-69d; genus CALGDE01. Next base: position 7,421 of record JBCCTE010000106.1, read on the forward strand.
ACGTGGAAATGGCAATCATCTCCTATAAAAATGTCCTTCGAGTTCATACCCAAGATGCTTTCCCTGAGCAGTGGGCTGGCGCTAAAGTCGATCTTGCCAACTCTTATCTCGAACGAATCGGAGGAGATCGAGCCGATAATATTGAGTCTGCAATTATGCACTATGAGGGGGCTCTTCAGGTTAGAAACCGTAATACCTTTCCTGAGAAATGGGCAGATATCCACAACAATTTAGCTAGTGCCTATGGTGAGCGAATCAAGGGAGATCAATCCAATAATATGGAAATGGCAATAGCGTCCTGTCAAAGAGCTCTCCAGGTTAGAACTCGTGACACTCTTCCCCTTGACTGGGCTACGACCCAAAATAACTTGGCACTTTCTTATCGTGGTCGGATTTTGGGTGACCGAGCAGAAAATCTTGAGTTATCAATCACAGCTATTGAGAACACTCTTCAGGTATATAGCCGAAACGAATTTCCTCAAGAGTGGGCAAGGAGTCAAAGCAATTTAGCCGTTGTGTACAGCAACAGAATCAGGGGGGAAAGGGCAAACAATATTGAAAT